>JBLMVY010000209.1:0-10362 GCA_050256935.1 Candidatus Levyibacteriota bacterium
AGGACATCGACGGCGACGGCCGCATCCTGCAGATGCGCATTCCCGATCCCAACGGCCTGTGGAAACCCCATCCGCAGGAGCCGCGGCTGATGGTGCGCCGCGATCCGACCGAGACCGGCGGAACCTACTACCGGATCATGCCCGAGGGGCGCTACGACGGCTACGACGGCTGGACGCTCAGGATCAAGCGGCCGCTGCAGGGTCTCGACCTCAACCGCAACTTCCCGGCGAGCTGGCGCCAGGAATTCGAGCAGCAGGGCGCGGGGCCGTACCCGACCTCCGAGCCCGAGATCCGGGCGGTCGTCGACTTCATCGTCCGCCATCCGAACATCACCGGCGGCACCACGTTCCACACCTGGAGTGGCGTGCTGCTGCGGCCGTTCGAGCACCTGTCCGACGACGAGATGGATGCCGAGGACCTGTGGTTCTACCAGCGCGCCGGGCGCAGGGGTACCGAGCTGACCGGCTATCCGGCGATCTCCGTCTATCACGAGTTCCGCTATCACCCGAAGTCGGTGATCGGGGGCACGTTCGACTGGATCTACGAGCACCTGGGTCTGTACTCGTGGGTCGTCGAGATCTGGGCGCCGATGCGGGAAGCCGGCATCGAGAACTACAAGTACATCGACTGGTTCCGCGACCATCCGATCGACGACGATCTCAAGCTCTTCCGCTGGAGCGAGCAGAAGCTCGGCGGCGCGGCCTACCGCGACTGGCGGCCTTTCGACCATCCGCAGCTCGGTCGCGTCGAGATCGGCGGCATCGACCGCTTCAACGCCTTCGGCAATCCGCCGCTGCCGCTGCTCGAGCGCGAGATCGCACGCTTTCCGAGGTGGCTGCTGTGGCAGGCGCTGTGCTCGCCGAAGCTCGAGCTCGTTCACGCCGGTGCGCAGGCGCTTGCCGACGGCGCATGGAAGCTCACGCTGGTGATCCAGAACGAGGGCTGGCTGCCGACCTACGTGTCGAAACGCTCGCTCGCGCGCAAGGTGGTGCGCGGCATCGTCGTCGAACTGGGCCTTCCGGCGGGCGCGAGTCTTGCGACCGGCAAGCTGCGCGACGAGGTCGGCCAGCTCGAGGGCAAGGCCTACAAGCACACCGGCGTCTCGTTCTGGCCGGACTACGGACTCACCGACGACCGGATGAAGCTCGAATGGATCCTGCGCGCGAGTGAAGGGACCGTGGTCGAGATCACGGCGCGGCACGAGCGCGCCGGCACGGTGCGCGCGAGGGTCACGCTGGCAGGCGACTGACGATCGCGGGATGCAGCGACGGGGAGGGGCATGGAGACTGCGGACGGGTCGGGATTGGCGTCGCGGCGATGGCTTCGGCGGCTGCTGGCATGGGTGCCGGCGGCGCTGGTCGCGGGCTGCGCGACGCCGGCCGCAATCGAGCCCGGTGGCCTCGAGCGCAGCGGCCTCGAGCGCATCGAGCACATCGTCGTCATCTACGCGGAGAATCGCAGCTTCGACAACCTCTATGGCCTGTTTCCCGGCGCCGACGGCATCGCGAATGCGACCCCCGCGCAATACACGCAGGTCGATCGCGACGGCACGCCGCTTGCGACGCTGCCGCCGGTGTGGAAAGGCAAGGGTCCCGACATCGACCCTGCGTATCCGCGCGGGCTGCCGAATCGACCGTTCCGCATCGACGCGCCGCCGGTCGGCCTCGCGCTTTCGGTGCGCACCCGCGACCTGATCCACGAGTTCTACCGGAACCAGGAGCAGATCGACGGCGGGCGCAACGACCGCTTCGTCGCGGCCTCGGACGCCGGTGCGCTGACCATGGGCCACTACGACGGCTCGGTGCTGCCGATGTGGAAATGGGCGCGCGAATACACGCTCGCCGACAATTTCTTCATGGGCGCATTCGGGGGCTCGTACCTCAACCACATGTGGCTGATCTGCGCCTGCACGCCGGTCGATCCGCAAGCGCCGCCGGGCATGCGCGCGCAGCTCGACGATCAGGGGCGGCTGAAGGTCAAGGCGGGGTCGCCGGCATCGGTGATGTCGGGACCGCCCGAGTTCCTCGGTGGCGCGGTGACGCCGGACGGGTACTCGGTCAACACCACGCAGCCGCCCTATCAGCCGTCGCGCGTTCCGCCCGCGGCCGGAGGCGATCCTCGCTACGCCGATCCTGCGAAGCACACGCTGCCGCCGCAGACGATGACGACCATCGGCGATGCGCTGTCGGCCAGGGGCGTCAGCTGGGCCTGGTATGCGGGCGCGTGGGACGCGGCGCTCGCCGACGGCATGCAGCCGCCGCAGGCGAAGCGCACGGTCATCTACAACACCGCGCCCGGTTCGCCGGATTTCGTCCCCCATCACCAGCCCTTCAACTATTTCCGCAACTTCGCGCCGGGGACCGCGGCGCGCGCCGAGCACCTGAAGGACTACCGGGATCTCGCCGCCGGCATCGAGCAGGGCGTGCTGCCGCAGGTCGTCTTCTACAAGCCGCAGGGCAGCCTCAACCAGCATCCCGGCTATGCCGACGTGCTGTCCGGCGACGAGCATGTCGCCGACGTCGTCGCGAGGCTCAGGGCGAGCCGCCTGTGGACGTCGACGGCGATCATCGTCACCTACGACGAGAACGGCGGCTTCTGGGACCACGTCGCGCCACCCAAGGGCGATCGCTGGGGGCCGGGCACGCGGATTCCGGCCATCGTCATCTCGCCCTTCGCGCGCAAGGGCTTCGTCGATCACACCTACTACGACACGACGTCGATCCTCAAATTCATCACCCGCAGGTTCGGTCTCGCACCGCTGCCCGGCGTGCGCGCAGGCGCGGGCGACCTGACCGCGGCCTTCGATTTCGATGGCTAGCCGGGACCCGGCGAAGCCGCGGATTCCCGGCGGGGTATGGGCGCTGGGCTTCGTCAGCCTGCTGATGGACACGTCGAGCGAGCTCGTCCATTCGCTGCTGCCGCTGTACATGGCCGGCCCGCTGGGGGCGTCGATGGTGGTCATCGGCATCGTCGAAGGGATCGCCGAGGCGATCGCGATGATCGTCAAGGTGTTCTCGGGCTTCTGGTCCGACCGGCTGCGCCATCGCAAGCCCATCGTCCTGCTGGGCTACGGCCTCGCCGCGGTTTCCAAGCTCGCATTCCCGCTGGCGCCGACGCTGGACTGGGTGATCGGCGCGCGCTTCGTCGACCGGATCGGCAAGGGCATACGCGGCGCGCCGCGCGATGCCCTGATCGCCGACCTGGCGCCGCCCGCGATCCGGGGCGCCGCGTTCGGGCTGCGGCAGGCGCTCGACACCGTCGGCGCGATCAGCGGTCCGCTGCTCGCGGTCTGGGCGATCGGCCACTTCGCCGGCAATTTCCATGCGGCGTTCTGGATCGCCCTGGTTCCCGCGGCCCTTTGCGTCGTGGTGCTGATGCTGGGTGTGCGCGAGCGCGACGACGGCCGCCGCACGGCCGATCGGTCCAGGCGCCTGTCGTGGCGCGATGCATCCCGCCTGCGGCGGTCGTTCTGGGTCGTCACCGCCATCGCTTTCGTCCTGACGCTCGCCCGGTTCTCCGAGGCCTTCCTGGTGCTGCGCGGGCGCAGCGTCGGCATGGGCGAGACGGGGGCCCCCTGGGTGATGGTCGCGATGTCGGTGGTCTATGCGGCGGTGTCGTATCCGGCGGGGCATGCGGCGGATCGCGGCCACGGGGCCGCGCTGCTGTCGGCGGGGCTCTTCGCGCTGATCGCGAGCGACGTCGTGCTGGGGCTCTCCGGCGGCGTGCCCGGCATCCTCGCGGGGGCGGCGCTGTGGGGGCTGCACATGGCGCTGACCCAGGGCCTGCTGTCGGCGCTGGTCGCGGCCACGGCACCGGCCGACCTGCGCGGCACGGCATTCGGCGTCTACAACCTGACCGGCGGGATCGCGCTCCTGGTGGCGAGCGCGATCGCGGGCTCGCTGTGGCAGGCGTTCGGACCGGCGGCAACGTTTCTCACCGGTGCCGGTCTCACGCTGCTCGCCTGGTCGGGCTTCCTTGCGTCCGGGCGCTATCTGCCGCGGCTCGACGGTCACGGCTAGGGCGGCGGCCTGTCCTCCGGCCGGGAGCGGGGGCCGAAAACGCCATGCCGGCGTAAGCTTTGCACCGCGGCTGCGACTATGCCATCGGCCGCGGTGTGCGTCCGCACGAGCCCGCGGCCCCTTTCAGGATGCAGGATGGCCCGATGAACGAGACCCTTTCGCTGCCGGCACACGCACCCGCGTCGCAGGCGACCGAGACCTACCGGCGCCACGCGCTGCCGGTGCGCGTCATGCACTGGATCAACGTCGTTGCCCTGACGCTGATGCTGGGCAGCGGCCTGTGCATCTTCAATGCCCATCCGGCGCTGTACTGGGGCCAATCCTCGTACAGCGGGCGTCCGGCGTGGCTGGAGATCGGCGCAACGGAGGATCCGCAGGGCCACGTCAGCGGCTACACGCGCGTCTTCGGCCATGCGTTCGACACGACCGGCGTGCTGGGCGTGTCGAGCGACGACGGTCAGATGTACGTCCAGGGATTCCCGTCGTGGCTGACGCTGCCCAGTCACCCGTGGCTCGCGATGGCGCGCGCCTGGCATTTCTTCTTCGCCTGGATCCTGCTGATCAACGGGCTCGCCTATGTCGCCTGGACGATCGCGAGCCGGCATTTCGCGCGCGACCTGCTGCCGACGCGTTCCGACCTGCGCGGCGTCGGCGCGTCGATCGTCGATCACCTGCGTTTGCGGCATCCGGCCGGCGAGGCGGCCAAGCGCTACAACGTCCTGCAGAAGTTCGCCTACCTGACCGTGATCTTCGTCCTGCTGCCGCTCATCATCCTGATGGGGCTCGGACTCTCGCCGCGGCTCGACACGCTGTTCGGCGGCTGGGTCGGCGTGGTCGGCGGGCGACAGTCGGCGCGCTCGATCCATTTCATCGTCGCGTGGATGCTGGTCGCGTTCGTCGCGATCCACGTGTTCGAGGTGATCGTCACCGGGCTGTGGAACAACCTGCGCTCGATGATCACCGGGCGCTACCGCGTGCCAAAGGAGGCCCAGCATGAATGACATCGAGCGCCGCGACGGCGGCGGCGGCCGGCGCCGCTTCCTGGGGCGCCTCGCGGCGTCGCTGGGCGCGCTGGGATTGGCCGGCTGCGACCGGCTGTCGCAGAGCGACTGGTTCCCGCGCGTGCTGGGGAGCGCCGAGAAGCTCAACGAGCGGGTCGCCACGCTGGTCACCGGGCGCAAGGCGATGGCGCAGGAGTTCACGCCCGCCGACCTGTCGCCCACGTTTCGCAGCAACGGCACGTCGAACCCCGACAATCCCGCGTACCAGGCACTGGCCGCCGCCGGCTTCGCCGACTACCGGCTTGAGGTCGGGGGACTGGTCGCGAGGCCGCGCAGCTTCTCGCTCGCCGAACTGCAGGCGCTGCCTTCGCGCACCCAGATCACGCGCCACGATTGCGTCGAGGGCTGGAGCGCGATCGGCAAGTGGGAGGGCGCGAAGCTCTCCGCGCTGCTCGATGCCGTCGGGCCGACGGCGCAGGCCCGCTACGTCGTGTTCCACTGCGCGGACCCGATGGACGACGACGGTGGCTCGCCCTACTACGAGAGCATCGACATGGACGACGCGTACCACGTCCAGACGATCCTCGCGTACAAGCTCGACGACCGGCCGCTGCCGGTGGCCAACGGCGCGCCGATCCGGCTGCGCGTCGAGCGCCAGCTCGGCTACAAGCACGCCAAGTACGTGATGCGCCTCGAGCTCGTCGAGAGCTTCGCGCACATCGAGGGCGGCAATGGAGGTTACTGGGAGGACCAGGGCTACCAGTGGTACGCCGGCATCTGAGGGCGGCCCTCGGCGAAGGGCCGCCGGGCGCCACCGCGGCAACGCCGCGGCGGCAGGTTGAGACGGTGTCCTACTTGCCGAGCCTGGCGAGCGTGCCGGTGGCTTCGGCCAGCAGGTAGTAGAACGTCACGCGGCTCTTGTTGTGCTCGCCCTTCATCTTCGTCGCGACCGACTGGATCGCGGCATCCGCGGCCTCGGGGGTCAGGCCGAGCTTCTTGGCGGCGAAGCCGTCGCGGATGGTCGCGAGTTCCTTCGGATCCGTCGTCGAGACCATCGAGCCGTCCCGGCTGTGGAGCGCGATGCCGCAGTAGTTGACGATCGTCTTGACGGCGTCGGCATTGACGTTGCTGGTGAACTTCGCGATGTCGGTCGCATGGTCGCTCATCGTCGCTGCTCCTGTGAAGGGTCCACGGACGCACGAGGGTAGCACGGGCGGCGGAGGGCGGCCAGCGCAGGCGCTACGCGAAAAGGCCGTGGAGGAACCACTCGCCGTCGTCGCTGCCGTAGCGGTGGTCGCGATAGATCCAGACGAATTCGCCCTGCGGGGTCTCGGCGACGAAATAGTCGCGGCGCAGGTCGCGTCCGTCCCACCAGCCCGATTCGATGCGCTCGGGTCCGTCACGCAGGATCCACGGCTGCGCTTCGAGCGTCGTGCGAAGCGGCCGCGCCTCGTCGAGCAGCCACAGCGGGCGCGCCGCGGCCGGCAGCGAGGCGCAGGGATTCCCATGTCCGGTCCCCGCCGCACTGCCGCTCGATGTCGTTGCGCGATGCCGCGATGCCGGCTCGCCCTGCACGGTCGCCACCGCGCGCATCGCCTGCTCGGGGCGATGCTCGGCGCGTGGCTCGAGGACGACGACCGCATCGTCGGAAAGCCGCGAGCGCAGGCGCTCGACCAGGGGCACGATCGCGGTACCCGCTTCGTCCTCCGGCAGCAGGCCCAGGTTGCGGCCCGGGAGCGTCGCGGTCCCGTCGCTCGCCAGGACGATCGCTTCGACGGGCGCCGGCAGCGCGACGCGGGCCAGGCGCTCGTGCAGCACGGCGAAAAGATGCGCAGGCGCGCGCGCGGGCCCGGCGAGCGCGAACGTGACGACCGTCGACGGCAATCCGCGCTCGCGCAGATGGCGCTCGTGGACGAGGGTCAGGGACAGCCGCGTGACGCCGAGGCCGCGCCCGAGCAGCCAGTCGGCGAGATCGTTCACCAGGCGATGGACGCCGAAACCCAGCGCCTCGACGGTGTCGACCGGCGCGATCAGGGGGAGCCTGCGCTCGAATCGCGGCGGTGGCAGATAGGGGGGGCGCGGATCGGGCCGCTCGCCGAGCGCATGGTCGAGCGCGTCGACCAGGCTGCGGCCGAAGCGGCGGGCGAGCGCGGCGCGCGGCAGGCGCCGCGCCTCCCCGAAGGTCGCGATGCCGGCGGCTTCCAGCTCCGCGAGCACGCCGCGGTCGAGGTCCAGCAGGGACAGCGGCAGCGGATCGAGCGCATCGCGCAGCTGCGCGATGTCGGGCACCGGCATCGTCGACCCCGCGCGCGCGAGCAGCGAGGCGGCAAGCGGCGTGGGTGCAAGCGCGATCCGCGTTGCGCAGCCCCGCGCCCCTGCCGCGGCTTGCAGTCGCTCGACCAGTCGCGCCTGTCCTCCGAACAGGCGCAGGCTGCCGCCGATCTCGGCGACGACGGCGTCGGGGGGAACGAGGCTCGCGAGGGGCGTGAAGGCGAGCGTCAGCGTCGCGATCTCGGCGAGCGCTTGCGCTTCGGCCGCGGGGTCGCGCTCGCGCAGCGTGATCGCGGGCGCCAGCGCCAGCGCCGCCGCGACCGGCTGGCCGCGGCGGATGCCGGCCCCGCGTGCGGACGCATTGGCGGCGACGACCTGCGGATGGCGTCCGCTGCTCGCGACGACGAACGGCTGCCGGGCCGCGTCAGGCGCGCAGGCGCGCGTGAACACGTCGAGCGGCAGCGAGGGCAGGAGCAGGCAGATCCACAGCATGACGGGTGTCGACGGCGATCGGTGGGGCGCCGAAAGGCGGACAGAGCGGCGCGCCCCCTTCCCGGGCGAGATCGAGCAGCACCGGTTGCAGAAGTCCGGCGCCGCGCCGCTTGAGAACGCGCACCGCCAGCCGGCCCTCGTGCGGCGCAAGTGCTAAGCGCAGCGGCGCTGCGGTGGCGCTGGCGTGCTGGCCTGGCCGCCGCCACAGCACCCCCCAGGTCCTGCCTTCGCGCGCCGCCACCTGCAGCCTGCGCAGGACGCGCTCGTCGCGGGTGTTCGTCCACGCGAACGCCGCGCCGCATTCGGGCGCGCGCAAGGCCTGCTCGCAGGCCCACAGCGCGTCGCGATCACGGCAGCGCTGGACGACGATCAGGCGTGAAAGATCGACCCCGGCGGCGGCGAGCGCGGGCGCATAGGGGCGGTGCGGCGGGGTGATCCAGACGACGTGGCGCCCCTCGGATTGCAGCCGCGCGAGCGCGGGCAGCGTCAGGCGCAATTCGCCGATGCCTTCGCGTTCGAGCAGCATTTCCGTCAATGCGGCGCGCGGCCATCCGCCTCCCGGCAGCACGGCGTCGAGTGCGGGAAAGCCCGAGGCGAGCGACGCCGGCTCGGTTGCGCAGTCGCCGCCGCGCCAGATCGCCGGGTTGGCGAGGATGCGGGCGAGAGCGGGATTCATCGGCTCAGCCGGGCGGCCAGTTGCGGGCGAACACCGGGGCGAGGTCGGGATGCGCTTCGATGCGCAGCAGCGTCTCGTGCAGCGCAGGGCGATGCGCCTGGAGGTGCTTGCGCGCCCCAGACCACTTGGAGACGACCGCCGCAAGGAGGTCGAGCGCGCCGATGCGCTCGCCGGAGAGCCAGGGGTGCGCGGGGAAGACGTCGGCGAACATCTCCCAGTGGCGGTGCAGGCGGGCGCGCGTTCCCGCGCGTATGCGCTCCTGCAGGGCTTCGTCGGTGGCGGCGCCTTCGCACCAGCGCTCGGGATAGTCGATGATGCTGATGGCCGCATAGCAGTTGGCGGCGATGAACACCAGGCCGCGCAGCACCTGCGCGCGCGCGGAGGCATCGGCGGGCAGCAGGCCGCTGTCCGGATGGGCTTCGCCCAGGTGGATCAGGATCGCCGCGCTCTCGGACATCGCGCTGCCGTCCGCGAGCACCAGCGTCGGGATCTGCCCGAGGGGGTTTCGCTTCAGCAGCTCGGCATAGGCATCGTTCTGCGCCCAGGTCGCGGTCTCGACCAGGCGATAGGGTGCGTGCGCGAGCGCCAGCGCGGCTTCGATGGCGGCCGACCCCGCGCCTTTTGCACCATAGAGCGTGTACATGGCGGTCTCCTTCCTAGCCGTTGCCTTTGCGGATGAGGCCCACGCCGATGCCCTCGATGGCGAACGCGGTCGTCCGCGGATCGACGACGATCGGCTCGAACGCACTGTTCTCGGGCATCAGCACGATGTCGCGCCCGCGCTTGCGCAGCCGCTTGACCGTCACCTCGTCGCCGCCGGCGCCGCCGATGCGCGCGACGACGATCTGGCCGCTGCGGGCTTCGTGGCTGCGGTGGACGGCGAGCAGGTCGCCGTCGAGGATGCCGGCGTCGCGCATGCTCTGGCCGCGCACGCGCAGCAGGTAGTCGGCGCGCGGCGAGAACAGCGCGGGATCGATCCTGCAGTGGGTCTCGATGTTCTCGACGGCGAGGATCGGATGCCCGGCGGCGACGCGGCCGACCAGCGGCAGCGTGCCCTGGACCGGCATGCCGGGAATGTCCCGCAGGCGCAGGCCGCGCGACGCCCCGGGGACGATCTCGATCGCCCCCTTGCGCGCCAGCGCCTGCAGATGATCCTCGGCCGAGCTCGCCGTCGAGAAGCCGAGGCCCGCGGCGATCTCGGCCCGGGTCGGCGGCATCCCCGAGGTGTCGATGTGCGTGCGGATCCAGTCGAGGATCTGTCGCTGCCTCGCGGTCAGCCGGGGTGTCCCGGCCGCGTCGGCCGCGTCGTGGACGAGCGGAGCGTTGCGGCTGAAGCGGGGACGGGGCTTCGCTGATGTCGGCATGGGCACGGGATCGCTGCGGTGGTGATCGATGGTTTCCGGTCGTTTCGATGGCTTGACGAAGACCGTATGAATATACGGTATGAGATTATAGGCCGGAGCCGTCCGGGTCAAGCCGGACCGCTGCGCAGTGCCTGCCGGGAGACCGCCCACGACGCCGGGATTGCCGCGGGGGATCCTCCTTGACGCCGTCACGGCGCAGGCGTTACATGCAGGCTTGATCCCGACCGGAATGCCGGGTCGTCTTTTTCGAGGAGCAGGCCCATGGCCAGGAAAGCCGCAGCGGCGCCCGCCGCAGCCAAGACCGCACGCAAAGGCCCGACGCGCAAGCGCTCGGCGCCCCGGGTGTCCCCCCGCAGCGCGAAGCCCGAACCGGCGGCAGCGGCGATGCCCGGGTTCGGCGAGATGCCGAAGATGCCCAAGATGATGACGCCCGAGCAGGCGATCGAGCTCTACAAGGCCAATGCCGCGCTCGCCCTCGACGTCATCAACACCGCCATCGAGGGCACGGCGAGGCTGCGCAGGAAGCAGTTCGAAGGCG
>JBLMVY010000210.1:0-5839 GCA_050256935.1 Candidatus Levyibacteriota bacterium
TGGCGGGCTTCGGCGTCACGCTGGACAAGGTGATCGCCGCGATGCCGGACCGCATCGCCCTCTACAGCTATGCGCACGTGCCGCACCTGTTCAAGCCGCAGCGGCGCATCGAGGTCGCCGAGCTGCCTGCGCCGGAGGCGAAGCTCGCGATTCTCGAGCTCGCGATCGATCGCCTGACCGCCGCCGGCTACGTCCACATCGGGATGGATCACTTCGCGAGGCCCGACGACGAGCTCGCGGTGGCGCAGCGCCAGGGCCAGCTCCACCGCAACTTCCAGGGCTATTCGACCCACGCGGACTGCGACCTGCTGGCGTTCGGCATCTCCGCGATCGGCAAGATCGGCCCGACCTACAGCCAGAATGTCCGCACGCTGGACGAATACTATGCGCGCCTCGACGCGGGGCTGCTGCCTGCGTTTCGCGGCATCCGCCTGTCGGCCGACGACCTGCTGCGGCGCGACGTCATCCAGGCGCTGATGTGCAACTTCGCCGTGGACTTCGACGCCGTCGGCGAGGCACACGGCATTGCTTTCGACCGCTATTTCCGCACCGAGATCGAGGCCCTCGAGCCCCTGGCCGCGGACGGCCTGGTCGACGTCTCGCCGCGGCGCATTCTGGTCACGCCCCGCGGCCGTCTGCTGGTGCGCACGGTGGCGATGGTGTTCGATCGCTACCTGCGCGAGGCGCGCGAGCAGGCGCGCTACTCGCGTGTGATCTGACGCCGGCGGGCCGGGGCACCCCCGGCCACCGGCGCGCGTTCAGCGCAGGACCAGGACCGGGATGTCGGTGTGGGTCAGCACCTTCTGCGTCTCGCTGCCCAGCACGACGCCCGACAGGCCGCGGCGGCCGTGCGAGGCCATGCAGATGAGGTCGCATTTCTTCTTCTTGGCGACCGCGATGATCTGCTTCCACACATCGTTGCTCTCGACCAGCGTCGATGCGAACGAGACGCCGGCCGCCTCGGCCTGCTTCGCGACCGAGGCGAAGAGCTTGTCGGCCTGCTCGCGCGCCTGCCGGTTGTGCGCTTCCTCCAGCACGTCCTCCGCGGGGCCGAAGGTTCCGTACGGACTGCCCGAGAATTTCGGATAGACATGCAGCGCGGTGAGCTTGGCGCCGGAGACCTTGGCAAGGGCGATCGCTTCCTTGACGGCCTTTTGCGACAGCGACGATCCGTCGCTAGGCACCAGGATGTTCTTGAACATGGTTGCTCCCAGGGTTGATGTCGGTTCGTGGCGACCGGACGCGCGGGATTGTGACCGCAACGAGCGCCGCGCTATGATTGTCGAGCGCAGGTGGGCGGATCTTCTTGATCTGAGGCAAATAATGCATGTCGGGGGAGCCTTGTGAAAGCGATCGACGTCATTCTCGATGAACACCGCTCCCTCGCCGCCGTGCTCCACGGGATGCTCTATCTGGTCCGCGACATCCGCGATCACGGCAGCGCGCCGAACTTCGACCTCCTGGGCGCGATGGTCTATTACATCGATGCCTTTCCCGAGCGCTATCACCATCCCAAGGAGGACCGGTACCTCTTCCGCTTCCTGCGCCAGCGGCACCCGGAGGCGGGGCCCGTGCTCGACCGGCTCGTGCACGAGCATCAGGTCGGCGCCCGGAAGATCCGCGACCTCGAGCAGGCGCTGGAGCGCTACCACCAGGGCGGCGCCCCCGAATTCCCCGCCTTCGCCGACGCCGTCTCGGCCTACGCCGACTTCCACTGGAGCCACATGCGCACCGAGGAGAACCAGGTGCTGCCGATGGCGCGCCAGTACCTGAAGCCCGAGGACTGGGCCGAGATCGACGCGGCGTTCACCGGCCACGGCGATCCGCTGTTCGGCGCGAAGGCGGAGACCGAGTACGAGAACCTGTTCCGGCGCATCGTCAATCTCGCGCCGCCCCCGATCGGCGTCGGGCCGGCGACCCCGGCCTAGGCGCCGGCGCGCGCCGGGTCGAAGCGCTCGAGGAAGTGCAGCAGCACCGAGGTCGCGGCTTCCGCATCCTCGGCGGTCATGGTCTCGGCGGGGTGATGGCTGATGCCCCCGTGGCCGCAGCGCACGAACAGCATCGCCATCGGACATACCGGCGCGAACACCATCGCATCGTGGCCCGCGCCGCTCGGGATCTCGCGCACCGGGATGCCGTGCTCGGCGATCGCCGCGCCCAGCGCGGCCATCAGCGCAGGATCGCAGCGCGCGGCAGGGGCGGCGAAGAACTCGGTCGTCGCAACCGACACGCCCCGGCGCCTGGCGATGCCGGCGAAGAGCGCGGCGATCGCGCGTGCCGCCTCGTGCCTCGCCGCATCGATCGGCGAGCGCAGGTCGACGGTGAATTCGACGTCCTGCGGGATCACGTTGATCGCCCCCGGCGCGACCGACATCCTGCCGACCGTCCCGACGAGGTCCGGATGCGTCTGGCAGTGGCGCTCGACGGCCAGCACCATCTCGCAGGCTGCCGTGCAGGCGTCCCGGCGGCGGCCCATCGGCACCGTTCCCGCGTGCCCGGCGAGCCCGCGCACGGCGGCGCGCAGGCGCGTCGTCCCGGCGATCGCGCTCACCACCCCCAGCGGCAGGTCCTCGTTCAGGAGCACCGGGCCCTGCTCGATGTGCACTTCGACGTAGGCGGCGAGGTCGCGTCCGCGGCGGTCGAGGCTGCGCCAGCCGTCGGGATCGCCGCCGAAGCTGCGCAAGGCATCGCGCATCGTGGTCCCCTCCTCGTCCTGCAGGTCGAGGCAGCCGGGATCGAAGCTCCCCGCCATCGCCCGGCTGCCGGACATGGTCGCGCCGAAGCGCAGTCCCTCCTCGTCGCCGAAGGCCACGACCTCGATCGTGAAGGGCAGGCGCCTGCCCCGCCGATGGAGGTCGCGCACGCAGGCGATCGCCGCCAGGATGCCGAACACGCCGTCGTACTTCCCCGCATTGCGGACAGTGTCCTGGTGCGATCCGATCATCACGGTCGGGGCGCGCGGGTCGTCGGACGCGTGGTGGCCCACGACGTTGCCCAGGGCGTCGAACGCCGCGCTCATCCCGGCTTCGCGCATCAGCGCGATCAGGTAATTGCCTGCCTGCCGGTGCTGCGCAGTGAGGTAGCCGCGCGTGATCCGCGGCGGATCGTCGGTGAAGGACGCGACGACGTCCGCCTGGCGCATCAGCTCGGCGCCGAACCGCATCACGCCGTCCCCGCCGCGCCGCGCGCCGGGTCTGCCGCCCGCCCGGGCGACGCCGGGTCGCCCGGCGGCACGATCATGATCGCCCGGAAGTCGTTGACGTTGGTCAGCGTGGGGCCGGTGACGACGGCGTCGCGCAGGGCCCCGAAGAAGCCATGCCCGTCGTTGGCCGCGAGGCTGTCGCGCGGCCGGATGCCCAGCGCACGGGCGCGCGCCAGGGTGTCGGGCCCGAGCAGCGCCCCGGCGATCTCCTCCTGGCCGTCGACGCCGTCGGTGTCGCCGGCGATCGCGTGGATCCCGGGCCGCCCGTCGAGGGCGATGGCGAGCGACAGCAGGAACTCGACGTTGCGACCGCCCCGGCCGTTGCCCCGGATCGTCACCGTGGTCTCGCCTCCCGACAGCAGCACGCAGGGCGGCGCCACGGGCTGCCCGTGCAGCGCGACCTGCCGCGCGATCCCGGCCATCACCGTGCCCACCTCGCGCGCCTCGCCCTCGATGCCGTCGCCGAGGATCAGCGGCGCGACCCCTGCTTCGCGCGCGACCGCCGCAGCGGCTTCGAGCGCGATCTGCGGCGTCGCGATGATGCGCGTGCCGGCGCGCGACAGCCGCGGGTCGCCCGGTTTCACCGACTCGCCCGCGGCCGATTCCAGCACGCGCCGCACCGCCGGCGGCGCGTCGATCGCGTGGCGGCGCAGCACGTCGAGCGCGTCGGCGCAGGTCGTCGGATCGGGGACCGTCGGGCCCGACGCGATGTCGATCGGATCGTCGCCCGGGACATCGGACATCAGCAGGGTCACGACCTGCGCCGGATGGCAGGCTGCGCCGAGCCTGCCGCCCTTGATTGCCGACAGGTGCCTGCGCACGCAGTTGATCTCGCCGATGGTGGCGCCCGAGGCGAGCAGCGCGCGGTTGAGGCCCTGCTTGTCGGCGAGCGTCAGGCCCTCCAGAGGCAGCGCGAGCAGCGCCGACCCGCCGCCCGAGATCAGGCAGACGACGAGGTCTTCGGGTCGCAGGCCCGCGACCCGATCGAGGATGCGCCGCGCGGCGCTCATGCCGGCGGCGTCGGGCACCGGATGCGAAGCCTCGACGATCTCGATGCTGCGGCAGGGAACCGCGTGACCGTAGCGGGTGACGACCAGACCGGTCACCTCGCCTGCCCAGTGGTCCTCGAAGGCGCGCGCCATCGCCGCCGACGCCTTGCCGGCGCCGACGACGATCGTGCGTCCCGAAGGTCGCGGCGGCAGATGCGGGGGAAGGCAGTGCGCCGGCTGCGCGGCCGCGATCGCCGCGTCGAACATCCTGCGCAGCAGCGCTGCGGGTTCTCCGCCGCGCCACCTGACACGCGGCGGAGTCATGCCGTCAAAGCTCAGGGCTTGAGCTGGGCGCGGACCTCGCCGCCGGGATGCGCTGCGCTGTGGACGTTGACATAGAGGCCGCCGACCTTGAGCGCCGCCATCTGCTGGGCATTCAGCTTGGCGCCGGCGGGCGCGACGAACTTGTCGCCCTCCTTGGTGAAAGGAACGATCACCGGTCCGACCTTGCCGGGCATGCCCTCGTGGATGTGGGCGGCGGTCGGCGTGAAGCCGCTGACGGTCACGCTGCCGCTGACCGACCCGTCGTCCGCAATCGTGATCGTTCCCTCGCCCGACCCGCTGCTCGTCACGTGGGGAACCTCCTGCTCGCCGGAGAGCTTGACATGGAAATCCTCGGCCAACGCCGACGAAACCCCTGCGCCGAGGACGACGGCAAGGGAGCAGACGGACAACGCGGTTGCGGCCGACCTGGAAAACGCCTTCATCGCAGAACTCCTGTGGTTGGGATCATGATCCATCATGCTGCATCGGCTGCCGGCACCGTCGTCCGACGCGGAACCGCGGCCGACGCCCGCTACAATCCGAAGCGCCCCGCCCGGGTGGTGAAACTGGTAGACACAAGGGACTTAAAATTCCTGGACCGCAAGGTCGTGCGGGTTCGATTCCCGCCCTGGGCACCATCACCGATGCGCGGCCGTTCCCGGGCCGCGGCGGCGGCACCTACCCGCCGCCCGTCGCAGCCCCCAGCAACGCGAGCATGTTCTGCACGCGTACGCCGATGGGAACGCAGCCACTCACCAGCAGCAGACACCCGATGTAGACCAGGGTTCGCAACGCGGAGTTCGCGCGCCGCATCTCGTCAGCGCTGGGTGCCGGGCATCGAGCCCTGCGTCATCTTCGCGAAATCGCCCATCACGCGCTGCATGGTCTCGAAGGCCGAGCCCCCCGATGAAACGACGCCCTGCATCGCCGACACGACCTTCTGCATCTGCCGCAGATCGGGGAGCATCGACATCGCCGCCCTGCTTTCCCTGACGCCGGGCACCTCTTCCATCTGCCCTTCGATCAGCGCGAACAGGCGCTTCTGGATCTCGACGATCAGATCGAACATCTCGCTCCAGTAGTGCATCGATTTCTCGAGGGCTTCCTGCGCCGCGCCCTGCCCCGCCACCAGCAGGCCCTGCGCATCGCGCGCCTCGACCGCCGATCGCGCGTGCCTTTTCTGGAACTCGCGCGCCTCCTCCTCGCCTTCGAACTGCTTCCTGCGCAGCCTCGCCGTGCCCTCGATGGCGGTGTTGATGACGTCGAGGGCGAGCGCGGCATTGGCCTTGTAGAGCTCGATCGCCTGCTCGGGCGTCATCATCTT
>JBLMVY010000211.1:0-4328 GCA_050256935.1 Candidatus Levyibacteriota bacterium
GCGATCTTCTCGCCGTGGTGCAGCACCAGCAGGCGGTCGGACAGGCTGCGGATCGCCTTCATCACGTGCTCGATGACCAGCACGCTGACGCCTTCGTCGCGGACCTTGCGGATGATCGCGATCACCGCTTCGAGCTCGGCCAGGTTGAGTCCCGCCATGACCTCGTCGAGCAGCAGCAGCCGCGGGTTCATCGCCAGCGCCTTGGCGAGCTCGAGGCGCTTGCGGTCGGGCCCGCCCAGCGCCTCGGCCGGGCGATCGGCGCGATGGGCAAGACCGACGAATTCGAGCTTCTGCCGCGCGAGCTCGCGCGCGAGCGCGAGCTGGCGGTGCCCGCCGCCCGTTCCGAACAGCGCGCCGACGGCGACGTTGTCGAGGACGGTCAGGCCGGGGAACGGACGCATGATCTGGAAGGTGCGGCCGATGCCCAGTTGCGCGCGGCGGTTCGGCGGCAGCGCGCCGATCGGGGCTCCTTCGAAGCTGAGCTCGCCCTCGCTCGCCCGGAACGCGCCGCTGATGAGGTTGACCAGCGTCGTCTTGCCGGCCCCGTTGGGGCCGATCAGGCCGAGGATCTCGCCGCGACCGAGGTCGAAGCTGACGTCGGACAGCGCGGTGAGGCCCGCGAAGCGCTTGGTCAGGCGGCGAACGCTCAGGATCGGGTCCATGGCGCTACAGGCGATTGGCGCGGACGTTCTCGGCGAAGTAGCGCCAGCGGTACTTGTCGAAGTGGCGGATCAGGTCGGCCACGCCGCGCGGCATGAACACGACGGCCACGACGATCACCGCGCCGAAGAAGAGGCCGGCGACGGTCGACACCTTGGTCGACAGGACTTCGGAGATCGCGGACAGGACGAAGGCCCCGAGCACGGGCCCGAGAACGGAACCGGGCCCGCCGAACACCGAGACGATGATCATCTTGACGTTGAGGCCGATGTCGAAGGCGCTGACCGGGTCGATGAACGTGATCCAGTAGGCATGAATGCCGCCGGCCAGCGCGCTGATGGCCGCGGACAGCGAGAAGGCGAGGACCTTGTAGCGCGTCGTGTCGACGCCCATCGCGGAGGCGGCTTCCTCGTTCTCGCGGATGGCGATCAGCCCGAAACCGAAGCGGCTCCTCGCGATCCACGCGACGACGAGCGTCGCGGCCACCATCAGCGACAGCGACAGCTCGTAGAACAGCACGTCGCCGCGCAGCAGCGGCAGCACCAGGCCGATGTTGCGCCCGGTGATCTCGAGATTGGAGACGATCGCGGTCATCACCTGGGCGAGGCCGAGCGTGCAGATCGCGAAGTAATGACCGCGCAGGCGCAGGATCGCGCGCCCGAACAATGCGGCGAAGGCAACGGCGATCACCGTGCCGATCAGAAGCCCCACGCCGAAGGGAAGCTGCCAGCGCAGCATCGCGATCGCCGTCCCGTAGCTGCCGAGCCCGTAGAACACCGAGTTGCCGAAGGAGGCGTAGCCGGTGTAGCCACCGATGATGTTCCAGCCCTGGGCCAGCGCGGCGAGGAGCAGCATGTTGATGCCGAACTGGACGATGCTGGGCGAGGCGATCCAGGGAATCCCGGCCAGCACGGCCACCGCCACGACGAAGCCGGTGCGCGCGACGGAGGGCTTCATGCGGTCCTCCCGAAGAGTCCAGTCGGGCGCACGATCAGCACCAGGACCAGGATGCCGAAGCTTGCGACGTCGGTGTAGGTCGCGCCGATGTAGAGCGAGGTCATCGATTCGACGAGGCCCAGGATCAGGCCGCCGGCGATCACGCCCAGCGGGCTCTCCAGTCCGCCGATGATCGCGATCACGAACGACTTGGCGGTGAGGCTGACCCCGATGTACGGATTGAGCTGCGAGACGACGCCGTAGAGCGCGCCCGCGCCGCCGGCCAGCGCCGCGCCGATGCCGAAGGTCAGCGCGTAGATGCTGCGCGGCTCGACCCCGTGGAGGCGGGCCGCGACCAGGTTCTGGGCGGTGGCGCGGATCGCACGTCCGACCCGCGTCCGGGCGAGGAACAGCCAGAGCAGCACGGTGAGCGCGATCGCGATCGCGAACGCGAGCAGGCGCACCAGCGGGATCGTCGCACCCAGCCACGTGAAGTGCGCGCCCGCGTACGACGGGTTGATCGTGCGGAAATCGGCCGAGAACGCGATCTGCGCCGAGTAGGTCAGCACGACGTCGAGGCCGAAGGTCAGCAGCAGCGTGTTGAACATCGGCGCGCGGATGACCAGGTTGATCAGGTGGCGCTGCAGCAGGTAGCCGAAGGCGAACAGCGCCGCCATGGTGATGGGCAGGGCGGCGAAAGGATCGATGCCGGCGCCGCTGAACAGGTAGTAGCAGGCATAACCCCCGAGCATGATGAACGCGCCATGCGTCAGGTTGACGATGTTCAGCACACCCCACACCAGCGCCAGCCCGAGGGCCATCAGCGCGTAGAGGCCGCCGAGCAGCACGCCGTTGACGAGTCCCTGCCAGAGGAGATCCATGCTGTGGCGAGCGGTGGCGCCCGGGCCGGTTGGGGGTCAGCGCCCGGCCGCGAGACGTCGCGCGGGTGCCGCCGTCCCGGGCGCCGCGTCCCGCGCGCGGCGGGACGCGATCGCGACGACCGGGGACGGCCGCGGATCCATCGGGCGCACGACGCTCAGCGCTTGCCCCACGCCGGCATCGGGTACTGCGCCTTGTTGATGAAGCCTTTCTCGCCGTAGATCGCCACCACCTTGCCGTCCTGCACCTGGATCACCGTCTGCGGGAGGCTGATCTGGCCGACGGCGTCGAAATGGATGTGGCCGTAGAGCGACGGGAAATCGAGCTTGGAGATCGCATCGCGGACCTTCTTCGGATCGGTCGTGCCCGCGGCTTCGATCGCCTTGGCGTAGGCCTCGACGTCCGCGACCGCCGAAGCGGCGTGGTAGTCGGGCTCGTAGCCGAAGCGCGCGTGCCAGGCCTTGGCGAACTGCTCGCCGTCACCGAACCACGGGTCCTTCTGCGCCGCCGACGGCAGCCACGAGGTCATGCCGAACGCATAGTCGGCGTCCTTGCCCAGCGCCTTGCGGAAGTCCGCGCTGGGAACCCCGACGGTGAAGCTGTAGAAGTGCGGGGCGACCCCCAGGCTCTTGGCCTGGCGGATGAAGTTGAGGACCTCGGTTTCATGGCCGGAGACCAGCACGGCGTCGGGCTGTCCCGACTTGATCCGCGACAGCAGCGAGGAGAAATCGGAGGCGTTGCTGCTGTAGCGCTCGTCGAGGACGATCTTGAGCCCCGCCTGCTGCAGCAGCTTGCGCGTGCCGTCCGCCACCGCCACGTCGAACGCGTCGTCGGCGAAGAGCAGCCCGACCGTCTTGGGCGCGGGATTGAGCTTGCCCATCGCCTCGATCGTGCTCGCGAAATACTTGCTCGCGACCGGCAGCGTGCCGAAGATGTATTTGTAGCCGCGGCTGAAGATCTGGTCCGAGGCGCCGCCGCCCTGGATCATCGGAACTTCGTACTTCTCGGCCACCGACGAGGTCGCGAGCACCGCATCGCTCGCGAAGGGCCCGAGCAGCAGGCCGATCTTGTCGTCGGTGACGAGCTGCGTGTACTGGCGGACCGACAGGTTGTTGTCGGACTGGTTGTCGAGGATCTTGAGCGCAAGCTGCTCCTGCTTGCCTCCGACCTTGACGCCACCCGCCTTGTTGATCTGGTCGATCGCGAACTGGTAGCCGTCGTGATAGTAGCGCCCGGTGTTGGCGAGCCCGCCGGACATCTGGACCGAGGCGCCGAGGGTGATGGTCGCGGCAGCCGGGGCCGCGAACGACAGCGCCGCACACGACGAGACCAGTGCGGCGGCGAGGGACAACCTGAGGGTTCGATTCATGCCATCCTCCAAAGGGTGTTCGAAGGGCCGCGCAGCGCCCGGGACCGGGATTCCCGCACGATCGACATCGGGCGTCGGCCACGGCGTCCGGCCCGAATGCGGTGCACCGCGTCGGGTCGCAGGCCGCCATTCTATCGCGCCGGGATCCTCGGCGCCCGGCGGGCGGCGGAAATGGGTTCCCCGCCGCCGGAGCCGGCGGACGCAGCCGAGCCGATCGGATGCAGGCGCCGGGCTACAATGGCCATCCCGCCGGCGGGCGCTCGGCCATCCCCGGCGCCGCGGCTGCCCTGATGCCGCGGCCTCCCCGATGACCATCCTCCCCGATGCTGCCGACCGATAGCACCCTCCCGGTGATCTCCCACGCGATCCAGCTCGCGATCGCCCCGGTGTTCCTGCTGACCGGCATCGCCTCGCTGCTCGGCGTGATGGCCACCCGGCTGGCGCGGGTCATCGACCGGGCACGCGCGCTCGAGCGCGACTGGCC
>JBLMVY010000212.1:0-5527 GCA_050256935.1 Candidatus Levyibacteriota bacterium
CTCGCGGCCCTGCCAGGACGATGAGCGGCATGGCGACGACCGCCACGACCGGCGAGCGGCCGGACGCCTCGTCGGTGTCGGCGGCGTTCGGCTGGGCGCTGGCGCGGGACCTGCGCATCGCCCTGCGTTCCAAGGCGGAACTTGGCGTCCAGCTGATGTTCTATGTGATCGTCGTGTCGCTCTTCCCGCTGGCGAGCTCGCCGTCGCGCCAAGTCCTGGCAACCCTTGGACCGGGTGTGCTGTGGACCGCGGCGCTGCTGGCGTCGCTGCTCTCGCTGCCCCGGCTGTTTTCGGCAGATTTCGGCGACGGGACGCTGGAGCAGATCGCGTTGTCGCCAAGGCCGCTGGCCGCCCTGGTGTCCGGTAAAATGGCGGCTCACTGGCTCACCACCGGCCTCCCCGTGGCGGTGCTGGCGCCGCTTCTGGGCGAACAGTACGCGATGGACGCGGCGGAGCTCGGGATCCTGGCGGCGGCGCTGCTGCTGGGGACGCCGATCCTGTCGCTGCTGGGGGCGATCGGCGCGGCGCTGACGCTGGGTGCGCGCGGGGGCGGCAGCCTGCTCGCGCTGCTGGTCCTGCCGCTGTACGTCCCGGTGCTGATCTTCGGCGCAGGCGCCGTCGATGCGGTGCGTGCGGGGCTGTCGGCCGGTCCGCAGCTTTCGCTGCTCGCCGCAGGGTTGCTGCTGGCGCTGGTCGCAGCACCGTTCGCCGTCGCGGCAGCGGTGCGCATCGCGCTCGATTGATCGATGATCGTCAACTGGTTCCGCTACTCGTCGCCGATTTCCTTCTACCCGCTGGCGGGTCGCCTCGCGCGGGTGTTCGGCGTGCTCGCGGTGATCTTCACGCTCGCGGGCCTCTACATCGGCCTCGTCGTCGCCCCGACCGACGCGACCCAGGGCGATGCCTACCGGATCATCTTCCTGCACGTCCCCACCGCGTGGATGGCGATGTTCATCTATCTGGTGATGGCCTTCTGGAGCGCGCTGGCGCTGGGATTCAACACCCGGCTTTCGGCGATGATGGCGCAGGCCCTGGCCCCCACCGGGGCGTTGATGGCGGCGCTCGCGCTGTGGTCGGGGGCGTTCTGGGGCCGCCCGACCTGGGGCACCTACTGGGCATGGGACGCACGGATGACCTCGACGCTGATCCTGCTGTTCCTCTACCTCGGCATCATCGCGCTGCGCAACGCGATCGACGATCCACGCCGCGCCGATCGCGCCTGTGCGCTGCTCGCGCTGGTCGGCGCGGTCAACGTCCCGATCATCTACTTCTCGGTGCAATGGTGGAACACCCTGCACCAGGGATCGTCGATCAGCCTCACCGCCGCGCCGAAGATGGCGATGACCATGGTCGAGGGCCTGCTGGTGATGACCGCGGGCGTGTGGTCCTACTGCATCGCGGTGACGCTCGCGCGCGTGCGGTCGATCATCATCGAGCGCGAGCGCAGCGCAGGCTGGGTCGCGTCGCTGATCGCGCCGAAGGGGGCGATGTGAGCGATTTCTTCGCGATGGGCGGCTACGGGTGGTACGTCTGGATGTCGTACGGCGCGGCCGCCGTCGCCGTCGTCGTCGAGATCGCCGCCCTGCGCCTGCGCCGGCGGCAGGCGTTCGACGGCGCCCGGATTGCGCAGGAGAGCGACGCGGCGGACGCCGGGTCGCGACCGCTCGCCAGCCTACGGAGCAATGGATGAAAGCGCGCCATCGCCGTTTCGCCTGGATCGGCCTGGGACTGGTCGCGGTCGGCGTCGCCGTCGCGCTGGTGCTCTCGGCATTCCGATCCAACCTCGTGTTCTTCTTCACACCCTCCCAGGTCGTCGCCAACGAGGTGCCGCAGTCGCGGCCATTCCGCGTCGGCGGCCTCGTCGAGGCCGGCAGCCTGCGGCGCGACCCCGATTCGCTGACCGTGCACTTCCGCGTCACCGATACGGCCAAGACGATCGCCGTCACCTACACCGGCCTGCTGCCCGACCTGTTCAAGGAAGGCAAGGGCGTCGTCGCCCAGGGCCGGATGGAGCCCGACGGCACGTTCCACGCGACCGAAGTGCTCGCCAAGCACGACGAGAACTACATGCCGCCGGAGGCCAAGTCGGCGATCGAGCAGGCGCAGAGAGGTCCCGAGTCGATGTCGAGCCTCCACGAAGCGCAGGCGAGGTGACCCGATGATCCCCGAGCTCGGGCATTTCGCGCTGATCGTCGCCCTGCTGGTGGCGATCGTCCAGGGTGTCGTGCCGATGATCGGCGCGGCGCGCCGCGACAGCGCGCTGATGGCGGTCGCCGTCCCCGCCGCGCGCGCGCAGTTCGCGCTGGTCGCGCTGGCTTTCGGCTGCCTCGCCTGGAGCTTCGTCACCAGCGACTTCTCGGTCCAGAACGTCGCGGCCAATTCCAACTCACAGCTGCCGCTGCACTACCGCTTCGCGGCGACCTGGGGCTCGCACGAAGGATCGCTGCTGCTCTGGGCGCTGATGCTGGGTGGCTGGGGCTTCGCCGTCAGCGTGTTCTCGCGCAACCTCCCCGACGCGCTGCGCGCGCGCGTCCTCGCCGTCATGGGGCTGATCGCGATCGGCTTCCTGCTGTTCCTGCTCGTCACCTCCGATCCCTTCGTGCGCCTGTCGCCGCCTCCGCCGGAAGGCCGCGATCTCAATGCGCTGCTGCAGGACCCCGGCATGGTCGCGCATCCGCCGATGCTCTACATGGGCTACGTCGGTTTCTCCGTCGCGTTCGCATTCGCGATCGCCGCGCTGATCGGCGGCCGGCTCGACGCGTCGTGGGCGCGCTGGTCGCGGCCCTGGACGACGGTCGCGTGGTCGTTCCTCACCATCGGCATCGCGCTGGGCAGCATCTGGGCGTACTACACGCTCGGCTGGGGCGGGTGGTGGTTCTGGGATCCGGTCGAGAACGCGTCGTTCATGCCCTGGCTCGCCGGCACGGCGTTGATCCACTCGCTGGCGGTGACCGAGAAGCGCGGCGCGTTCCGCAGCTGGACGGTGCTGCTCGCGATCATGGCGTTCTCGCTGTCGCTGATCGGCACCTTCCTCGTCCGCTCCGGCGTGCTGACCTCGGTGCACGCCTTCGCGACCGATCCGGCCCGCGGCGTGTTCATCCTCGCCTTCCTCGCGATCGTCATCGGCGGCTCGCTCACCCTCTACGCGGCGCGCGCGGGCGCGGTCGGCGCGGGAGGCGATTTCTCGCCGGTGTCGCGCGAATCGATGCTGCTCGGCAACAACATCCTGCTGGTCATCGCGCTGGCGAGCGTGCTGCTGGGCACCCTCTATCCCCTGTTCATCGATGCGCTGAAGCTCGGCAAGATCTCGGTCGGCCCGCCCTACTTCGACACGGTGTTCTACCCGGTGATGGCCCCGATGATCTTCCTGATGGGCGTGGGCCCGGTCGCGTCGTGGCGCAAGGCGCGCGTCCCCGACCTGTGGACGCGGCTGCAATGGGCGGTCTACGTCGCGCTGGCGACGGGCGCGCTGCTGCCCTTCGCCATGGGCCAGTGGAAGCCGCTGGTCGCCCTCGGGCTGCTGCTCGCCGCGTGGATCGCCGCAGCGACGGTGGCGGCCCTGCTCCAGCGGCTCAAGTCCGCGCCGCAGCGCGGCATCGCCGCCAGGCTGCGCGCCAATTCCCCGGCCTGGTACGGCATGCTGATCGCGCATCTCGGCGTGGCCGCCTTCATCGTCGGGGTGACGCTGGTCAAGGGCTACGAGATCGAGCGCGACGTGCGCCTCGACGTCGGCCAGAGCGTCGAGGTCGCCGGCGACACCTACACGTTCCGCGGCATCGTCCCGGAAGCCGGCCCCAACTACGATGCGCTGGTCGGGACCATCGAGGTCACCCGCGGCGGCCGCCACGTCGCGACGCTCAAGCCCCAGAAGCGGACGTACCGGGCGTCGGGCGAGGTGATGACCGAGGCGTCGATCCAGAGCGGGATCACCGGCGATCACTACGTGTCCCTGGGCGAGCCGGTGGGCGCGAAGGGCGCGGCCGGCGCATGGGCAGTGCGCATCTACGTCAAGCCTTTCGTCGACTGGATCTGGTTCGGATGCCTGCTGATGGCGCTCGGCGGGTTCACCGCGATCGCCGATCGGCGTTACCGGCTCGCGCTCAGGCGGAAGTTCGCGGGCGCACCCGCCGCCGCGGCGGGCAGCCCGGCGTGACATCGCGATGAAGTTCCTGCGCTGGTCCCTGCCGCTCGCGATCTTCGTCGTCGTCACGGGCTTCCTGTACGTCGGCCTCTACCGCGATCCGCACGAGGTTCCGTCGCCGTTGATCGGCAAGCCGGCGCCGGCGTTCTCGCTCGCCGAGCTGCACCACCCCGAGCGCCAGCTCGCCACCGCGGACATGCGCGGGCAGGTGTGGCTGCTGAACGTCTGGGCGTCGTGGTGCGTATCCTGCCGCGAGGAGCATCCGCTGCTGGTCGCGCTGTCGAAGGCGAACGTCGTCCCGATCATCGGTCTCGACTACAAGGACAAGTCCGAGGACGGCCTCGCCTGGCTCGCGGGCAACGGCGACCCGTACACCAAGTCGGTCATGGACGTCGACGGCCGCGTGGGGATCAACTGGGGCGTGTACGGCGTGCCCGAGACCTTCGTCGTCGACAAGGACGGCGTCATCCGCTACAAGCAGATCGGCCCGCTCACCGAGGACGCGCTGCAGCGCAAGATCCTGCCCCTGGTGCGGGACCTGCAGAAATCATGAGGACCGCGGCCCTGCGCAGCCTCGCTGCGGTCGTCCTCGCCGCGCTGTGCGCGGTGCACTCGCTGGCGATCGCCGACCTGGCGCTGGACACGCGGCTGAAGAAGCTCGAAAGCGAGCTGCGCTGCCTCGTCTGCCAGAACCAGACGCTGGCCGACAGCAACGCCGACCTCGCCGCCGACCTGCGCAAGGAGGTCCGCGAGCTCGCGATGTCCGGCAAGACCGACGACGAGATCAAGCAGTACCTGGTCGCGCGCTACGGCGATTTCGTCCTCTACAAGCCCCCGGTCAAGCCGACGACATGGCTGCTGTGGTTCGGTCCTTTCGCGATGCTTGGCATCGGTGCGGCCGTCTGGTGGGGCGTCATGCGCAGGCGGCGCCAGGAAGGCGGCGGCGCAGCGTCCGGCCCGGACGCCAGGACCGCGTCGGCGCGCGCACGTGCGCTGCTCGACGGCTGATCGGCCACGGGTCGTCGGCTGATCGTCGATCGATCGGCGATCGCCGCCGCGGCGTTCAGGTCAGCGCCGTCCCGCAGTTCCAGCACAGATCGAAGCTTCCCGGCGACTGCTCGCCGCAGGCACGGCAATAGCGCGGCGTCGTGCGCGATGCGTCGCGCTCCATTTCCCGCAGCAGCGCCCGCGCGCGCCCCTCGTCGCGCTCGTCGGCGATCCACACCTGCGGCTGGGCGACGTCGGGCGGCACGTCGCCGACGATGCTCGACATGTGCTGGTTGAACACATGGGCGCGGATGCCCGCCTGGTTCAGCCGGTCGGCGACCAGGTAGGCGTCGAAGCGCTGGCGGGCGACGTAGATGCGTATCATCGTTGGGGCGCTCT
>JBLMVY010000213.1:0-5348 GCA_050256935.1 Candidatus Levyibacteriota bacterium
CCATCGCGCAGCAGCCCGCGCCTTTCGCCCAGGGCGACCCGCACAAGGGAGAGAAGCTGGTCACCAAGGACTGCGAGTCCTGCCATGCCAGCAAGTTCGGCGGGGATCCCAATGCGATCTACCTGCGCAAGGACCGGCGCGTGAAGAGCGCGTCGCAGCTCCTTTCGCAGGTCACGATGTGCAATACCCAGCTCAACTCGGGGTTCTTCCCCGACGACGAGAAGGACGTCGCCGCCTACCTCAACCAGCGCTACTACCACTTCAAGCCGTGACGCCGGAGGTCGAGCAGGCCGCGCTCGCCGCGATGCACTGCGCGGCGGGCGCCGTGCGGCTGTCCGCAGCCGAGCTCACGAGCGCACTCGCCGGCCTCCCCGGCTGGTCGAGGCAGGGCGAGGCCATCACCAAGACCCTCGCCTTCGGCGACTACCACGAGACCATCGGCTTCGTGAACGCGCTGGCTTTCCTCGCCAACCGCGAGAACCATCACCCCGACCTGCAGGTCTCGTACAACCGCTGCACCGTCGCGTGGTCGACCCACGATGCCGGCGGCGTGACGCGCAACGACCTGATCTGCGCCGCCAAGGTCGAGCGCCTCCTCGCCGGGTGAGCGTCCGCGCCGACACGCCGGGCCATCGGCACCGGCACGCGACGACGGATCGCGCATCCGGGCTGGTCGTCGCCACCCAGCGGCGCCACTACCTGGTCGAGGTCGATGGCGACGGCATCGTCGAATGCGTTCTCAAGGGACGCAGGATGACGCTGGCCTGCGGCGATCGCGTCGAGGTCGCGCGCGCGGCGACCGGCAACGCCATCGTCGAGGTCCTGCCACGCGGCAACCTCTTCTACCGCTCCGATGCGTTCCGGGAGAAGCTGATCGCCGCCAACGTGACGCAGGTGGTCGGCGTCGTGGCGCCGGACATTCCGGTCGACGAACACCTGCTCAATCGCTGGATCATCGCGGCCGAGGCCGCGCAGTGCCGCTTCGTCCTCGTGGTCAACAAGGCCGACCTGCCCGACTCGGACGCCTTCGCCGCCCGCTTCGCGCCCTATGCGGAGCTCGGCTATGTGGTGATCCGGGTTTCGGCGACGCGCGACGTGACGGCGCTGCGCCCCTGGATTGCGGGCCAGCACAGCGTCGTGATCGGGCAATCCGGCATGGGCAAGTCGACGCTGATCAACGCCCTGCTCCCCGAGACGCGGGCGCGCGTGGGCGAGATCTCGCAGGCGCTGCGCAGCGGGCGGCATACGACATCGGCGACCGCCCTCTACCGGCTCGCCGGGGAAGACGGATGGATCGTCGACTCCCCGGGGATGACGGTGTTCGGTCTCGCCCATTGCACGCCGTCGGCGATCGAGCACGCGTTCGTCGAGCTGCGCGAGCTCGCCGGAGCGTGCCGGTTCCGAGACTGCAGGCACGACACCGAGCCGGGCTGCGCAGTCCGGGCTGCGGTCCACGCGGGGCGCATCGCGCCCCAGCGAGTCGAGTTGCTGCAGACCCTGCTGCGCGAAGCGCAGGCGGCACGCGACCCCGCCCGCTGAGCCTCCCGGCTAAGGCGCCCAGTTCGCGAGCGACAGCAGGAACACCAGCAGCAGCCACAGCAGCAGGGCGCGCCACACCAGGCCGACCGCCGAAGGCAGCACCTCGACCTCGACCGGTTCCCCGGTGCCGATGTCGGGACGATGTTCCGGCTCGCCTCCGATCCCCGGCAGGGGCCCGCCCAGCTGCACGCCCAATGCGCCGCCCCCCGTCGCGAGCACGATGCCCATGGTCTCGCCGCCGAGGGGCGCGGGCCAGTGCCGTGCCTGGGTGCGCCAGCAGTAGATGGCGTCCTCGAAATCGCCCATGGCCGCGAACGACAGCGCGGTGAGGCGCGCCGGCAGCCAGTCGAGCAGCCACAGCAGGCGTCGCGCCGGCCGGCCGAAGACCTCCAGCGAGCGGGTGATGGCGCTGGTGTCGTCTCCCGGGACCGTCCCTTTCCACTGTGCCGCGAGCAGCGCCGCCACGCGGTAGAGCACGGCCCCCGCAGGTCCCGGAATCACGACGAACCAGAACAGCACCGCGAACACCTGGCGATAGGCGTCCGTGAAACCGCGCTCGATCGCCAGCCTGGCGACGTCCTGGCTCGACAGCTCGGAGGACGATACGCCGCGCCAGGCGGAGAGCGCGCGGCGCGCCGCCGCGAGGTCGCCCCCCTTGAGCGCGACGATGATCAGCGATATCGCGTGGCTGAAATGGCGGAACCCCATCAGCAGGTAGAGAACTGCCACGTCGAGCACCAGTCCCAGCAGCGGATGCAACTGCGCGACCAGCGCCCAGACCAGCGCGACCAGCGCCACCGGCGGGACGATCGCGATGACCGTGGCCACCAGGCCCTGGCCCTGCGTGCCCCCGTTCAACCGCTGCTCGATGGCCCGTGCATACTGGCGAAACCCGCGTTCGAACGCGGCGCGCCACTCGAAGGCGCGCCACTGCTCGATGCCCAGCGCGACCAGGATCGCGAGCAGCTTCATCGCGACCGCCGGTTCGGCGCGACGGCGGTCATGACGCCGGTCCCCGGACCAGCGCAAGCACGGATGCCGGCAGCGGTACCGCACGTCCGCTGGCGCGATCGATCCACACGATCCGGGCCGTGCCGTCGGCACAGCGGCGCCCTTCGACCTGCAGCTCGTAGTAGCTGCCGATGCTGGTCCGTCCCGGCTCACCGAGATACATGCGAACCTCGACGTCGGCCGGATAGACGATGGGTGAGCCGAAATTGCAGCTCGCGTTGGCGATCACCGGGCCCTGGCCGTCGTCGTAGCCCCGCCCCTGGGCCAGCGCGTAGACCCATTCGATGCGAGCCTGCTCCATGTAGCGGAAATAGACGGTGTTGTTGACGTGGCCGAGCATGTCCATGTCGCCCCAGCGGACCGGCTGCAGCGACGTGTGGACGAGGACGCGTTGATCGGGCAAACCTGCGGGCTTTCTCGGGGATGGCTCATTATAATTGACGGCCTCTCCCGACTGCTGCGCCCCGGCGCCCGAGGTCTGCGATGACGCGCGAAGCGATGGAGTACGACGTGGTGATCGTCGGTGGCGGGCCGGCCGGCCTCGCCGCGGCGATCCGCCTCAAGCAGCTCGCCGCGCGGGACTCGCGCGAGGTGTCGGTGTGCATCCTGGAGAAAGGCTCCGAGATCGGCGCCCATATCCTGTCCGGCGCGGTCATCGACCCGCGCGCCCTCGACGAGCTCCTCCCCGACTGGAGATCCCGGGGCGCACCGCTGCACACCGCGGTCACCGAGGACCGCTTCCTCGTCCTGACCGAGCGCAAGGCCCTGCGCATTCCCAACTGGGCGCTGCCCCCGCTGATGGGGAACCACGGCAACTACATCGTCAGCCTTGGCAACGTCTGCCGCTGGCTCGGCGCCCAGGCGGAGCAGCTGGGGGTCGAGATCTATCCCGGGTTCGCGGCGTCCGAGGTCCTCTGCGACGAACGCGGCGCGGTCGCGGGCGTCGCGACCGGCGACATGGGCATCGCCAGGGACGGGACGCACAAGGCCGATTACCAGCCGGGAATGGAGCTGCGCGCGCGCTACACGCTGTTCGCCGAAGGCTGCCGGGGATCGCTGTCGCAGGAGCTGATGCGGCGGTTCAACCTGCGCGACGGCGTCGACCCGCAGAAGTACGGCATCGGCATCAAGGAGCTGTGGCAGGTCGCGCCCGAGCGGCATCGGCCCGGCCTGGTGATGCACAGCCAGGGCTGGCCGCTGGACGGCGCGACCGGCGGCGGGTCGTTCGTCTATCACTTCGACGACAACCTGGTCGCGGTCGGTTTCGTCGTCCACCTGAACTACGCGAATCCGCATCTGTCGCCTTACGATGAATTCCAGCGCTTCAAGCTGCACCCGGAGATTCGGCCGCTGCTCGAGGGCGCCAAGCGCATCGGCTACGGCGCCCGCGCGATCAACGAAGGGGGACTGCAGTCGGTCCCCAGGCTCACCTTCCCCGGAGGGGCGCTCGTGGGGTGCGCCGCGGGCTTCGTCAACCTTCCGCGCATCAAGGGGTCGCACAACGCGATGAAGACCGGGATGCTCGCCGCCGAGGCGGCGTTCGCCGCACTGGGCGCCGGCAGGGCGCGCGACGAGCTCGCCGACTACGCGTCGTCGTGGCGCAGCTCGTGGGTCTACGAGGACCTGTACAAGGTGCGCAACGTCAAGCCCGGACTGCGCTACGGGATGTGGGCCGGCACGCTGCACGGCGGGGTCCACATGTGGCTGAACGACCTCGGCCTGGGGGCGCTGGTGCCGTGGACGCTGCGCCACGACAAGCCGGACAACGAGGCGCTGCGCCCGGCGGCGGAGATGCCGCCGATCGCCTACCCGAAGTACGACGGCGTCGTCACCTTCGACCGGCTGTCGTCGGTCTACCTGTCGAACACCAATCACGCCGAGGACCAGCCGGTGCACCTGCAGCTGCGCGATCCGGCGATCCCGGTCGACGTCAACCTGCGGATCTACGACGGGCCCGAGGCCCGCTACTGTCCCGCCGGCGTCTACGAGTTCGTCGACACCGCAGTCACGGGCGGCGGACAGGCCGGGACGCAGGGTGCGCAATCCGCCCCGGCGCGCAGGCTGCAGATCAACGCGCAGAACTGCGTCCACTGCAAGACCTGCGACATCAAGGACCCGCGGCAGAACATCCACTGGGTGACGCCGGAGGGCGGCGGCGGACCGAACTATGGCGGGATGTGAGCGGTCGAGGTCCCTGCCGGCAGGCTAGACCGCGATCCACGCCGCGCCGCGCACGCCGCTGGAATCGCCATGGACGTTGCGCAGGAGCCGGGTGTCGACGCGATCCGAGAACACCCAGCGGCCCCACAGTCGCGGGACGGTCTCGTACCAGCGGTCGACGTTGGACAAGCCGCCGCCCAGCACGATGACGCCGGGATCGAGGATGTTGATCAGATGGGCGAGCGACCGGGCGAGCCGTTCCTCGTAGCGCGCGAGCGTCGCCTCGCTGCGCGGGTCGCCCCTGGCGGCCTGCGCGACGATGTCCACCGCAGTCGCGCCTTCGCCGGGTGTCCCGCTCCGATGGTCGCGGACGAGCCCCGGCCCCGACAGCCAGGTCTCGATGCACCCGCGCCGGCCGCAGAAGCATTGGGGGCCGGGTCGCTCCGCGTCCTCGGGCCAGGGCAGCGGATTGTGACCCCATTCGCCGGCAATCCCGTTGGGGCCGTCGACGAGTCCACCGTGCACGACCAGTCCGCCGCCAACCCCGGTGCCCAGGATGACCCCGAACACGACATCGGCATCGCAGCCCGCGCCGTCGGTCGCCTCGGAGAGCGCGAAGCAGTTGGCGTCGTTGGCGA
>JBLMVY010000214.1:0-16035 GCA_050256935.1 Candidatus Levyibacteriota bacterium
GTCATCCTGTTCATCGTCATCGGCGTGTTCCTGGGCTGGCTGACTGCGGGCGGATTCGCCGTAGGCGCGATCCTCTCGGGGCTCGCCGGCTACATCGGCATGAACGTCTCGGTGCGCTCGAACGTGCGCACTGCCGAAGCCGCGCGCAGCGGCCTCGACCAGGCGCTGGCGGTCGCCTTCCGCGGCGGCGCGATCACCGGGATGCTGGTCGTCGGGCTCGGGTTGCTGGGCGTGACCGGCTTCTACTGGTTCCTGGTCGCCTCGGCCGAGCAGGCGCCCAACCTCGCGAACGAGGGCCTGCACGCGGCGATCGGACCGCTGGTCGGCCTGGCGTTCGGCGGGTCGCTGATCTCGATCTTCGCGCGGCTGGGCGGGGGCATCTTCACCAAGGGTGCCGACGTGGGCGCCGACCTCGTCGGCAAGGTCGAGGCCGGCATTCCCGAGGACGACCCGCGCAATCCGGCGGTGATCGCCGACAACGTCGGCGACAACGTCGGCGACTGCGCGGGCATGGCCGCCGACCTGTTCGAGACCTATGCGGTGACCATCGTCGCCACGATGCTCCTCGGCGCGCTGCTGCTGCCTTCGATGGCGACGACGGCCGTCACCTATCCGCTGGTGCTTGGCGGCTTCTCGATCCTGGCATCGATCGTCGGCTGCTATTTCGTCAAGGCGAGGCCCGGCGGCAAGATCATGAACGCGCTCTACCGCGGATTGATCGTCGCCGGCGTGATCTCGGCGATCGGCTTCTGGTTCATCACCCAGTGGATGCTGGGCGACATCGGCAGCGTCGATGCCGCGCTGTCGCCGCTGCGGGTGTTCGGCGCCGCGCTGGTCGGGCTGGCGCTGACCGCGGCGATGGTCGTGATCACCGAGTACTACACCGGCACCGACTACGGTCCGGTCAAGCACATCGCCGCGGCGTCCACGACCGGGCACGCGACCAACATGATCGCCGGGCTGGGCGTGTCGATGAAGTCGACCGCCCTGCCGGTCATCGCGGTCTGCCTCGCGATCCTCGTGTCGTTCGGGTGCGCCGGGCTCTACGGCATCGCGATCGCGGCGACCGCGATGCTGTCGATGACGGGCATCATCGTCGCACTCGACGCCTACGGTCCGATCACCGACAACGCGGGCGGCATCGCCGAGATGGCGGAGCTTCCCGATTCCGTGCGCGCGATCACCGATCCGCTCGACGCCGTCGGCAACACGACCAAGGCGGTGACCAAGGGCTATGCGATCGGCTCCGCGGGGCTCGCGGCACTGGTGCTGTTCGCCGACTACACGCACGCGCTGGGCACCGCGAACCTCAAGACGACCTTCGACCTGTCCGAACACATGGTGATCATCGGCCTGTTCCTCGGCGGCATGATCCCCTACCTGTTCGGCGCGATGGCGATGGAGGCGGTGGGGCGCGCGGCAGGTGCCGTCGTCATCGAGGTGCGCCGCCAGTTCAAGGAGATCAAGGGCATCATGGAAGGGACGGCCAAGCCCGAGTACGGCGTGGCCGTCGACATGCTGACCAAGGCGGCGATCAAGGAGATGATCGTGCCCTCGCTGCTGCCGGTGCTCGTCCCCGTGATCGTCGGCCTGGCGCTGGGACCCCAGGCGCTGGGCGGCCTGCTGATGGGCACGATCGTCACCGGGCTCTTCGTCGCCATCTCGATGACCACCGGCGGCGGCGCCTGGGACAACGCCAAGAAATACATCGAGGACGGCAACTACGGCGGCAAGGGCTCCGACGCGCACAAGGCGGCGGTCACCGGCGATACCGTCGGCGATCCCTACAAGGACACGGCCGGCCCCGCGGTGAACCCGCTGATCAAGATCATCAACATCGTCGCGCTGATGATCGTGCCGGTGCTCGCCCTGCACGGCGCGGGTTCCGCGAGCGGCGCGGCGCAGGCAGCGCCGGCGGCGAAGGTCGCGAAGGTCGCCGTCGCGGCACCGGCGGCGGCCGCGCCGGTCAGGCTGGCTGCAACCGCGGCAACGGCAGGGCAATGACGGCGCGGTAGTCGGAACCGGGCGGCACGGCGCCCCACCGGTCGGCGTGCCCGGCAACGCGCGACGCCTGATCCACCGGCGATCGCCAGGCGGGCAGGAAGCAGGGCAAGAGGCAGCGGCGAACGCCCCGCTGCCTCTTTCCTTTTGCGCCTGCGTAGCGACTCGCGAGCGAGCCGCCCGCGGACCAATGCGGTCACTGGCCGGTGGTGTCGCTGAAGATGCGCATGATCTCGGCCACCGACAGCATTCCGTGCCGGCCCTTGTCCATGGCGTCGAATTTCTTCGACATCATGTCCATGAACTGCTTCTTGGACACCATGCCGGTCTTGTCGGTCATGTTCTGGACATCGACGACGAACGTCTGCTCGATGTTGTAGGGCTGGGCGACGACGCCCTTCGCGGCCAGCGCCGATTGCGAAGCGAGCGACCCCGCGAGCGTTGCCATGCCGAGCGTCAACAGCACTGCAGTCTTTCGAATGTTCATCTGCGTCTCCTGGTCAGGATTTCGGGTGGGTGATCGAACCGTTCCCGGCGGGAAGCGGCATTGGCGAGCGTTGCGACCCGCTGCGGAAGTGGTCGCGTCGCCGGGCGGATCCTTACAGCGCGGCGTCTTGGACTGCGCAGCGTAGAATCGCGGCCCAATCCCGTCGCCGCCACGGCCTGCTCCCACCGGCACCGCGCATGCAGTCCTTCGTTCATCGTCGATTCCCGATGCGCCATCGGAGGCGCCACTTGCGGCGCGCCGGCGTGCTGCTGGCGCTCGCGCTGTGCGGAATCGTCCGGGCGGATGCGCAGCCGGCAGTGCAGCCGCATGCGCGGTCGACCGCGCAAACGCCCGCGCAAGCGCTCGCCCCGCCGCCCGAGGTCTCTTCGGCCCGGACCGAAAAGGTCGCGGTGCGCAGCCGCCATTTCATGGTCGCGACGGCGAACCCGCTCGCCACGGCCGCGGGCTACGCGATCCTGCGCGAGGGCGGCAATGCCGCCGACGCGGCCGTTGCCGTGCAACTCGTGCTCGGGCTGGTCGAGCCGCAGTCGTCGGGGCTGGGTGGCGGCGCCTTGCTGCTGTATCGCGACGCCAGGACGAACCGGGTGACCGCCTACGACGGACGCGAAACCGCGCCGTCGGCCGCGCGCCCCGACCGCTTTCTCGATGCCCATGGCGAACCGCTGGCGTTCTACGATGCGGTGATCGGCGGACGGTCGGTCGGCATCCCCGGGACGATGCGGCTGCTCGAGGCCGTGCAGCGCCGGCACGGCCGCCTTCCCTGGAAGCGGCTGTTCGCACCGGCGATCGCCATCGCCGAACGCGGCTTTGCGATCTCGCCGCGGCTGCACGCGCTCGTCGCCGCCGACACGCACTGGGTGCAGCCGCGGGCGCGCAGCTATTTCCTGACCGCCGACGGCGCGCCGCGGCCGGTGGGGAGCCTGCTCATCAATCCCGCGTACGCGCGGACGCTGCGCGTTCTCGCCGCGCGCGGGGCGGACGCGCTGTACGCGGGGCCGATCGCCGAGGACATCGTCCGCACCGCGGACGAGGCGCCGGCGCATCGGGGCGACCTGAGCGCGCGCGATCTCGCCGACTATCGCGTCGTCGTCCGCAAGCCGGTCTGCGCGGGCTATCGCGGCTACCGCGTCTGCGGCTTTCCGCCTCCTTCGTCGGGCGGCATCGCGGTGCTGCAGATCCTGGGGATGCTCGAGCCCTACGACGTCGCGTCGATGGGCGTGGAATCGTTCTGGAGCGTGCATTTCATGACCGAGGCCGAGCGGCTCGCTTTCGCCGATCGCGACGCCTGGATCGCGGACCCGGCGTACGTGCCGCCTCCGCCGGGCCTGCTGGACGCGCGCTACCTGCGCCGGCGCTCGATGCTGATATCGCCGTTCTCCAGCATCGGCTACGCCACGGCCGGAGACCCGCGACGCGGCATCGCCCGGCCGCAGACGATCGGCTGGGCGAACGGCGCGACCCCCGAATTTCCCTCGACATCGCAGGTCTCGATCGTCGACCGCGAAGGCAATGCGGTGTCGATGACCACCACCATCGAGGCGGCTTTCGGCAGCCACCTGATGACCGAGGGCGGTTTTCTCCTCAACAACGAGCTGACCGATTTCTCGTTCCAGCCCGCCGTCGACGGCAAGCCGGTCGCCAACCGGGTCGACGCCGGCAAGCGGCCGCGCTCGTCGATGGCACCGACGATCGTCTTCGACCGGCGCGGGCGCCTGTTCGCCGTCCTGGGCTCGGCCGGCGGTAGCCTGATCATCAACGATGTCGCCAAGACCCTGGTCGGCGTCATCGACTGGCGTCTCGATCCCCAGGCCGCGATCGCGCTGCCGAACTTCGGCAGCCGCAACGGGCCGACCGAGCTCGAGAAGGACACGCCGGTCGTCGCGCTCGCCCCCAGGCTGCGCGCGATCGGGCATGCGACACGCAGCATCGTCGACCCCTCGGGGGTGCAGGCGATCGTGCACACTGCCACCGGATGGATCGGCGGCGCCGACCCGCGCCGCGAAGGCGTCGTCAAGGGAGACTGACCACCATGCCCATCGCCGAGATCTTTTCCGCAGCGGTCCTGCTGCTGCTGGTCGTCGATCCCTTCGGCAACGTGCCGATCGTGACCGCGGCGCTGGCGAACGTCAGGCCGGAGCGGCGCGTCCGCGTCGTGTTGCGCGAGTGCGCGGCGGCCTACGTGATCCTGCTCGGGTTCATGCTGGGCGGGCGAACCTTCCTGCAGTGGATGCAGCTCTCCGAGGTGTCGCTGGCGATCGCCGGCGGCATCATCCTGTTCCTGATCGCGCTGCGCATGGTCTTCCACCATCCGGAGGGCGTGTTCGGCGATCCGCCGGGGGCCGAGCCCTTCATCGTGCCACTGGCCATTCCGGCGATCGCCGGTCCTTCGGCACTGGCCACGGTGATGCTGATGGTCTCGCGCGATCCTGCGCATCGCCTCGCGTGGATCGTTGCGCTGACCATCGCGATGGCGGTCACGACGGTGGTCCTGCTCGCCGCCTACCGGCTGCAGCGGGCGCTGGGCGAGCGTGGGATGATCGCGGTCGAGCGCCTGATGGGCCTGGTGCTGACCGCGCTCGCCGTGCAGATGCTGCTCGACGGCGTCAGGACCTACGTGATCGCGCTGGGCCGGGGCGGGTGACCCGCCGCGCACCGCGCGAGTGAAGTTCGGCTGTCGAAGGTCGCGAACATGGAAGAACGCTACAGCGGCACCGCGATCGCGCTCCACTGGCTGACGGCGGGACTGATCTTGGCCAACCTGGCGCTCGGCCTGTCGATGGTCCCGCTCGCGATCTCGCCGCGGAAGCTGCACTGGTACCTGTGGCACAAGTCGATCGGCTTCACGGTCTTCCTGCTCACCGGCGTCCGGCTCGGGTGGCGCGGGATCCGGCCGCCGCCACCCCCGGTCGCGATGCCCGCGTGGCAGCGGCGCGCGGCGGCAATGTCGCATGCGGCGCTCTATGCGCTCATGTTCGCGATCCCCTTGTCCGGCTGGCTCTACAGCTCGGCGACCGGCGTGCAGGTCGTCTACCTGGGCCTGGTCCCGCTGCCGAACCTGGTGCCGCGCGATCGCGCCCTGGGGGACCTCCTCAGGGCCGTGCATCTGGGGTTGAACTCGCTGCTGGTCCTGCTGGTCTGTGTCCATGTGGCGGCAGCGCTCAAGCACCACTTCGGCGACCGCGATGCGTCGCTCCTGCGCATGCTGCCCGTCCTCAGGCGACGCAGGGGGGTCCACGCCCGGTGAAGTTCCGGCGAGTCGGAAGCTGTCTGCTGTACCTGTGCGCGATGCTCGCTCCCGCGGGCCCCGCCCTGGGCGCGGGCGTCCTCGTGGACCGCAGCGAGATCGCGTTCACGACGACCCAGATGGGCGTCAATTTCGACGGACGATTCCGGAAATGGCGTGCCGACGTGGTGTTCGAGCCCGCGTCGCTCGCGACATCGCGGGCACGGGTCGACGTCGACCTCGCCAGCGTCGATCTCGCGAGCGAAGATTCGGAGGCCGAGGCCCGCGGGCCGCTGTGGTTCGACGCGTCGAAATTCCCGGTCGCGCATTTCACGTCGACCTCGATCGTGAGCCGCGGCGGCGACAGCTACGCCGTCGCGGGCAGGCTGTCCCTCAAGGGCGTCACCCGCGACCTGGTGGTGCCGATCGTCGTGACGCGCGACGCGCAGGGCAACCGGGTTGCGGAGGGGCGCTTTGCGCTCAAGCGGCTGGACTACCGGATCGGCGAGGGCGAGTGGGCCGACACCGGGACGGTGGCGAACGACGTCATCGTCCGCATCCGCATGGTGCTGCCGCCCCCGGCCTGAGCATCCCTCGGCGCGCCAATCCCCGGACGGATCGACCCACAGGAGGTGGCGACATGCGTGTCCACGGCATTCTCGCAGCATCGGCCACGGCGTTCCTCGCAGTCGCGGCGCTTCCCGCGATGGCGACCGAGGAAGTCTACGTCCTCGACCCCGTTCATTCGCAGCCGACGTTCGAGACCCGCCATCTCGGCATGTCGACGCAGTGGGGGAGGTTCCACAAGCTGGCGGGCAGGATCACCCTCGACCGCGACGCGAGGACGGGCAGCGTCGACATCACGATCGAGGCCGCGTCGATCCAGACGCACGACCCGAGGCTCGACGCGATCGTCAAGGGCGAGAGGTTCTTCAACGTCGAGAAATTCCCGACGATCACCTTCAAGTCGTCTCGGGTGGTGTTCGATGGCGAGCGCATCGCGGGCGTCGATGGCGAGCTGACGATGCTCGGTGCCACGCGGCCGGTGAACCTGACGATGGTCGATCTCGCCTGCGGCCCCCAGCCGTTCAACCGCAGGCCGATGTGCGGCGGTGACGCGACGGCGACGATCAGGCGCTCGGAGTGGGGGATGACGGCGAACCTGCCGCTCTCTCCTGCCGACGCGGTGAAGCTCGCGATTCCGTTCGAGGCCTACCGCGAGTAGCGGACGGCGGGCCGGTGGCGGCGTGGTTTCCTAGGCGGGGACTAGGACGTCGTCGCTGCGCTTCACCGCGCCGACCCTGACGAGGTCCGCCACCAGGCGCTCGGCAAGATCGGCGGGCGGCAGCCGGAAGTAGTGCGCGTTGAAGTCGCGGAAGAGGCCGACCTGGGCGACGTAGCCGGGCAGGTCCGCGCGCGCCATGCGCTCCCGGTCGAGCAGCGAAAAGACGAGGATCACCTTGAGCGCATGGCTCGCCATCCGCTGCGGGTCGGCCTCGAAGGCCGCGGTGCGGCGCAGGGCGCGCTCGATCGCGCCGCCGAAATCGTCGAAAGGCTCGCCGTGGCCGGGGATCACCCAGCGCACGTCGAGCTCTGCGATCGTCTCCAGGGTGGCGCGGGTCGCGGGCAGCGCCGCAGGGTCGAACGCATCGGGCATCACGAAGCCGTAGCCGTTGTGCCACAGCGCATCGCCGGAGATCAGGATCCGGTGTTCCTCGTTGTGGAAGACGAGCGCGCCCATGTCGTGCCCGGGCGCGGCGATGGCACGCCACTCGAGGTCGCCCCAGACGTGGGTCGTCCCCGGCCGCAGCACCTCGTCGACGTCGAAGCGGTCGGCGCGCTGGCCTGCATAGTCGAGGAGGAGCGCGCGCTGGTCCCAGGCAGCGACCGCCGCCGCCTCGCCCTCGGGGACCGCGATCGGGCATGCATAGGCGCGCGCCAGCGCAGCATTGCCGCCCATGTGGTCGGAATGGCAGTGCGTGTTGACGAGCTTGGACAGCGGCCTGCCGTCCAGGCCCATGCGCGATGCGACGAGGGCGAGGGTCAGCGGGACGTGCTTGACGTAACCCGAGTCGACGACGACGCAGCCGTCGCGTCCCTTGAGCACGACATGGTTGGCCGACAGCCAGTCGCGGACGAAGACGTGGACCTGCGGGGGCAGCGCGACGCTCATCGCGGCGGGGACGGATGGAACACGGGGATGGGCGCGAGCACGCGGACCGGGGGCGAGGAGGCGGACCGGGGCGGGGGCGGGGGCCGGCAGCCGCGACTGGCTCAGACGAGCCGCGCGAGGAAGTCGCGGACCAGCGCGACGCGCTCCGCCAGCGAGGGCGCGGCGCGCTCGATCCGGATCCGATCCGGCCCGGCGAAGCGGATGCGGCCGTCCTTCTGGACCAGCAGGATCAGCTTGCCGGCGTCGAACGGAGGCTCCTTGACGAACTGCAGCGTGGTCCGCTCGGGCCCCGCGTCGACCTTGACCACGCCCAGCGCCCGCGCGGCGAGCCGCAGGCGATGGCAGGCGAGCAGCGCCTGCGCCGGCTCGGGCGTGGGACCGAAGCGATCGACGAGCTCCTCGCGCAGCAGGTCGAGGTCGGCCTCCGACTCGCAGCTCGCGAGGCGCTTGTACAGGACCAGGCGCTCGTGGATGTCGCTGCAATACGCCTCGGGCAGCCGCGCGGCGACGTGCAGGTTGATCTCGGTCGTCACCCCCAGCGGCTGCGCGAGGTCGGGCTCCCTGCCCGACTTCAGCGCCGCGACCGCGGCCTTCAGCATGTCGGCATAGAGCTGGAAGCCGATCTGCTGCATCTCCCCGGACTGCTCGTCGCCCAGGACCTCGCCTGCGCCGCGGATCTCGAGGTCGTGCATCGCGAGGAAGAAGCCCGAGCCCAGGTCCTCCATCATCTGGATCGCCTCGAGGCGCTTCTTGGCCTGGGCGGAGAGGGCCTCCTGCGGCGGCGTCAGCAGGTAGGCGTAGGCCTGGTGGTGCGAGCGCCCGACGCGACCGCGCAGCTGGTGCAGCTGGGCGAGGCCGAAATGGTCGGCGCGGTCGATGATGATCGTGTTGGCGGTCGGCACGTCGATGCCGGTCTCGATGATCGTCGAGCAGACCAGCAGGTTCACCCGCTGCGCGTAGAAATCGCGCATCACGTGCTCGAGCTCGCGCTCGGCCATCTGGCCGTGCGCGACCGCGATGCGCGCCTCGGGCAGCAGCGCGGCGAGCCGCTCGGCGGTCGTGCGGATGGTGTCGATGTCGTTGTGCAGGAAGTAGATCTGTCCGCCGCGCCGCAGTTCGCGCAGCGCCGCCTCGCGGACGATGCCGGTCGAGTACGTCGCCACGAAAGTCTTGATCGCGAGCCGGCGCTGCGGGGCGGTGGCGATCACCGAGAAATCGCGGATGCCCTCCAGCGACATCGCCAGCGTGCGCGGGATCGGCGTGGCGGTCAGCGTCAGGACGTCGACCTCGGCGCGCAGCCTCTTCAGCTGCTCCTTCTGGCGCACCCCGAAGCGGTGCTCCTCGTCGATGATGACGAGCCCCAAGTCCTTGAACCTGACGTCCGACTGGATCAGCTTGTGCGTGCCGATGACCAGATCGATGCTGCCGGCGGCCAGCCCTTCGAGCACGGCCTTCACTTCCTTGGCGGACCGGAAGCGCGAGAGCTCGGCGAGCCTGACCGGCCAGTCGGCGAAGCGATCGGAGAACACCTGGAAATGCTGCTCGGCCAGCAGCGTCGTCGGTACCAGCACGGCGACCTGCCTGCCGTCGGCCAGCGCGATGAACGCTGCGCGCAGCGCGACCTCGGTCTTGCCGAAACCCACGTCGCCGCAGACCAGCCGGTCCATCGGCTGGCCCGACGTCAGGTCGGCGATCACCGCCTCGATCGCGGCCTTCTGGTCGGCGGTCTCCTCGAAGCCGAATCCTTCGGCGAAAGCCTCGTAGTCGTGCGGCTTGAACGAGAACACGTGACCGCTGCGCGAGGCTCGCTGCGCATAGAGGTTCAGCAGCTCCGCGGCGGTGTCGTGCGCCTGCTGCGCCGCCTTGCGCTTGGCCTTCTCCCATTGCCCGCTGCCGAGCTCGTGCAGCGGCGCGGCGTCGGGGGACGCTCCGCTGTAGCGGCTGATCACGTGCAGGTTGGCCACCGGTACGTAGAGCTTGGCGTCGTTCGCGTACTTGAGCTCCAGGAACTCGTTGGCCCCGTCGCCGACGTCCAGGGTCACCAGTCCCAGGTAGCGGCCGATGCCGTGCTCCTCGTGGACCACCGGATCGCCGATGCGCATCTCCGACAGGTCGCGCACCATCGCGTCGACGTTGGTGCGGCGCGCAGCTTCGCGCTTGCCGCGCCGCACGACGCTGGCGTAGAGCTCGGCCTCGGTGACCACGGCGATGCGCGCGGCGGGCCATGCGAATCCGGCCTGCAGCGGCGAGGCGACGAGCGCCAGCCGGGCGTCGCCCGCGACGAATTCCGCGAACGACTCGACGATCGCCGGGTGCATCCCGTATTCGGCGAAGTACTGCTGCATAGTCTCGCGCCGGCCCGCGCTCTCGGCGGCGATCAGCATGCGGCCCTCGAGCATCCGCGCGACGCCCTTGAGCGCGGCCAGCGGGTCGTCGGCGCGCCGGTCGACCTGCACCGCGGGCAGGCGCCGCGTCGGTGCGTCGGGCGGCAGCGCCGACTGCGCATCGGCCTGGAGGACGGCGATGCGCGCGAAAGGCTTGAGGACGCCGTTGAACTCGTCCTGGGGCAGGAAGAGCTGCGGCGGGGGGAGGAGGGGCCGCGCCTTGTCGCCGTGCAGCAGGCGATAGCGCGATTCGGTGTCCTGCCAGAAACGCTCGATCGCGGCCTGGACGTCGCCATGGGTCGCGATCACCGCATCGCGCGGCAGGTAATCGGCGAACGTCGCCGTCGCGTCGAAGAACAGCGGCAGGTAATACTCGATCCCGGCCGGGACGATCCCGCCGGAGATGTCCTTGTACAGCACCGACCGCGAAGGATCGCCCTCGAACACCTCGCGAAAGCGCCCGCGGAAACGCGTGCGCCCGGCGTCGTCCAGCGGGAACTCGCGCGCCGGCAGCAGCCGGACCTCCCGCATCGGGTAGAGGGTCCGTTGCGAATCGACGTCGAAGGTCTTGATGCTCTCGATGTCGTCGCCGAAGAGGTCGAGCCGGTAGGGCAGGGCCGAGCCCATCGGGAAGAGGTCGATCAGGCCGCCGCGGATCGAGAACTCGCCCGGCGAGACGACCTGCGTCACGTGCGTGTAGCCGGCGAGCGCGAGCTGCGAGCGCAGCGCCTCGACGTCGAGCGTCTCGCCCTGGGTCAGGAAGAAGGTGTGCGCCGCGAGGAACGACAGCGGCGGCAGGCGGTAGAGCGCGGTCTGCGCGGCGACGAGCACGACGTCGCACTCGCCGCGGGTGACGCGATAGAGCGTGGCCAGGCGCTCCGACACCAGATCCTGGTGCGGCGAGAAATGATCGTAGGGGAGCGTTTCCCAGTCGGGAAACACGCTGACCTTGAGCTGCGGGGCGAGCCACGCGATCTCCTCGGCGAGCCTGGCCGCCGCGTGCGCATCGGCGCACAAGATCGCGAGGATGCGGCGTGCGTCACGCGCCGCGAGCGCGGCCTGCGCAAGCGCGACCGCGTCGGCGGAGCCGGCGAGCGCAGGCAGCGCGAAGCGCTTTCCGCCTGCGGGCAGCGAGGGGACGAGCGCGGGCAGCGTCGCAAGGGGATTTGCGATCGGAGCGGTTGCGGCGGGTTCGCTTGCGGGCCTCGCTGCCGGATCGGCCACGGCGTGTGGCGCAGCGCGGGTCGCGGCGGCGGCCGTCGCAGCATCGGTCGGGGCCGTCGGCATGCGAATGGGTTGCGGCGTAGCGGTCGTCTGCCGGAATTATACGCGGTGCCTCGCATGCGATAATTCGCCAATGGCTGTCACCACCGCTGCGCGCGAGGGGCGCGGATCCTCGATCGCGCTGCTGACGCTGGCGCCGTTCTTCTGGTCGATCAACTGGATCGTCGGCCGCGGGCTCGCCGACGACGTTCCGCCGCTGGCGATGACTTTCTATCGCTGGCTGTTTGCCGTCGTCATCCTCGCTCCGTTCGCGCTGCCGGCGCTGCGGCACGACCTGCCGCTGATCCGGCGCCACTGGAAGGCGCTCGCGGGGCTCGGCGTCGTCGGCGTCGGCACCCACAACGCGCTCGCCTATCTCGGGCTGCACTACACGACGGCGGTGAACGGGGTGATCCTCAATTCGTTCATCCCGGTGATGATCGTCGCCTTCTCCTGGCTGGCGCTGCGCGAGCGCCTGTCGCCGGCCGGGCTCGCCGGCGTCCTGATCTCGCTCTGCGGCGTGCTGACCATCCTGTCGCGCGGATCGCTCGCCGCACTGCTGGCGTTCCGCCTCAATGGCGGCGACCTGCTGATCGTGCTGTCGATGGCGATGTGGTCGCTGTACACGATCGGGCTGCGCTGGCGCCCGCCGGGCCTGCGGATGATGTCGTTCCTGTTCGTGATCGCCTGCGTCGGCGACCTCGCGGTGCTCCCGCTGTACCTGATCGAGACGGCATCGGGTCATCCGATGGTGTGGACGCGGACGAGCTTCGCCGCAATCCTCGGCATCGCGCTGTTCTCGTCGGTGCTCGCCTACGTGTTCTGGAACCGCGGCGTCGAGCGCCTGGGCGCCAGCGTCGCCGGCCTGTTCGTGCACCTGATGCCGGTGTTCGGCGTCGTGCTTGCCTGGGCGGCGCTGGGTGAGCGGCTGGCGCCCTACCACGTGGCCGGGATCGCCCTGATCCTGGGCGGCATCTACGCGACCAGCCGGATGGGGAGGGTGGTCGTGGCGGCGCCGGACTGACGGGCCGGGTCGATCAGCGCGCGGCCGCCGGGTCGGCGGCCGGCGTGCGGCCGTAGCGATCGTCGAAGCGGACGATGTCGTCCTCGCCAAGGTAATCGCCGCACTGCACCTCGATGATCGCCAGCGGCTCGCTGCCGCGGTTCTCGAGGCGATGGCGCGTCTCGACCGGGATGTAGGTCGACTCGTTCGGACGCACGTCGAATTCGCGCTCGCCGTTGGTGACATGCGCGATCCCGCGCACGACGACCCAGTGCTCGCTGCGCCGGTGATGCAGCTGCAGCGAAAGCGCCGCGCCGGGGCGCACCTCGATGCGCTTGATCTTGAAGCCCGGCGCCTCCTCGAGGGTCGTGTAGGTGCCCCAGGGCCGGCTGACGGTCCGGTGCAGCTTGTAGGCCTCGTGGCCCCGCGCCTTCAGCTCGCCGACGACCTCCTTCACCTTCTGCAGGTGATCGCGATGCGCGACCAGCACCGCGTCCGGGGTGTCGACGATGACGAGATTCTCCACACCGACGGTGGCGACGACGCGGTCGGGGGCGTGCACGTAGGTGCCGCGCGTGGCGATCGCGACCCGCTCGCCCTGGCCGCGGTTGCCGTCGGCGTCCGCGTCCGTAAGCGCGGCGACGGCCTGCCAGGATCCGACGTCGCTCCAGTCGAATGCGCCACGGACGACCGCGACCTCGCCGGCCTCGGCCGCGCGCTCCATCACCGCGTAGTCGATCGAGATGTCGGGAACCGCGGCGAAGAGGGCCGCGTCGATCTCGAGCATCGAGCCGGTGCCAAGACCGGCAATCGCCTGCGCGACCGGGCGCGTCGCCGCGAGGACGCCGGGTGCATGGCGCGACAGCGCATCGAGGATCGCGTCCACCGTGAACGCGAACATCCCCGAATTCCAGACATAGTGGCCCTCGGCCAGGTATTCGCGCGCGCGTTCGAGCGGCGGCTTCTCGACGAAGCGCCGGGCGCGATACGCCGCCGGCGCGGCGCCTTCGGCCGCCACCATCGGATCGCCGCACTCGATGTAGCCGAAGCCCGTCTCGGGATGGGTCGGGGTGATGCCGAACGTGACCAGCGCGCCGCCCGCGGCAAGGGCCGTCGCGCGTCCGACGGCGGCGGCAAAGGCCTGCTGGTCGCGGATCAGGTGATCCGAGGGCATGACGAGCAGCACGGCCTGGCCGAAGCCGCGCGCCTTGGCGCACAGCGCGGCCAGGGCGATCGCCGGTGCCGTGTTGCGGCCGAAAGGCTCGAGCAGGTAGATCGCGGGCGGACCCGAGGGCCGCTGCACTTCGGCGTAGGTGTCCTTGGTGTGGAAGTAGTAGTCGCGGTTGGTCACCGTCAGGAGCGCCGCCACGCCGGGAAGTGCCAGCGCACGCATCGCCGTCTTGGCGAGCAGCGTCTCGCCGTCCGGAAGCTGCATGAAGGGCTTGGGGGCGGCCTCGCGCGACAGCGGCCACAGGCGGGTTCCGGCGCCGCCGGAGAGGATCATCGGGATCAGGGGTGCAGGGGTCATCGCGCCTATCCGCCGTCAATTCGCAAGTACTCTAGCCCAGATCGTCGCGTGTAGGACAAACCTCGACACGCGCATCGGCTGGGCTCCGATACGGATTGCCGGGGCTTTTCCCTAGGATGCAGGCATTGCCCACCCGTTCGCGACGAGGCTCCGCATGCCCGACGATGCAATCCCGACCCATGCCGCAAATTCCGACACCGCCGTCGTGCTGCCGATCGGGGTCACGCCTCGCACGCCGGTGCCTGCGTCGGTCTCCCCGCTGGGACGGTTCGGCCGGCTCTACGGCGGATCTTCATCCATGCAAGATGTGTACCGGATGATCGAGCGGGTGGCGCCGACCGAGGCCACCGTCTTCATCACCGGGGAGTCCGGTTGTGGCAAGGAGCTGGTCGCCCGGACGATCCACGAGCGCAGCCCCCGCGCCCGCCGGCCCTTCGTCGCGATCAACTGCGGCGCCATTCCCGAGACCCTGATCGAGGCCGAGCTCTTCGGCCACGAGCGCGGGGCCTTCACCGGCGCCGACCGCCAGCATCGCGGCTGCTTCGAGCGCGCCGAGGGCGGAACGCTGTTCCTCGACGAGATCACCGAAATGCCCGTCGAGATGCAGGCGCGCCTGTTGCGGGTGCTCGAGACCGGGCGCTACAGCCGCGTCGGCGGCGACGGCGAGCTCGACGCCGACGTGCGCGTGCTCGCCGCATCCAATCGCGATCCGCGTGACGCGGTCCGCGACGGTTGTCTGCGCGAGGACCTGATGTACCGGCTCGCCGTGTTCCCGATCGTGCTGCCGCCGCTGCGCGCGCGCGACGACGATGCGGAGGCGCTCGCGGCGCATTTCCTGCAGGGGCTCAATGCGCAGGCGGGCACGTCCAAGGCCTTCTCGCGTGCGGCGCTGGCGACGATCCGCAGCTATCACTGGCCCGGCAACGTGCGCGAGCTCAAGAATGCCGTGCAGCGGGGATTCATCCTCGCCGAGGACGCCGTCGAGCTCGACGTCGCGAGGCTCGCACCCCCGCCGATCGACGGCATGTTCCTGCGCCTGCCGGTCGGCATGTCGCTCGCCGAGATGGAGAGGCACGCGATCTTCGCCACGCTGGATCACTGTCGCGGCAACAAGCGCCGCGCCGCCGAGATGCTGGGGGTCAGCCTGAAGACGCTCTACAACCGCCTCACCGCCTACCACGCCGAAAGCCATGCTGGACTCGCCACCCTCTAGGCTAGAATCACGGGATTCGCAGCCCGGCGGAAACCCGATGATCCGGATACTGATCGCGGACGATCACGCGATCGTTCGCGCGGGACTGCGCCAGTTCATCGCCGACCAGGCCGACATGGAGATCGCGGGAGAGGCCGCGAGCGGATCGGAGACGGTGGCGGCAGTCCGCGAGGGCGATTTCGACGTCGTCCTGCTCGACATCTCGATGCCCGACAAGAACGGCATCGACACCCTGCGCATGTTGCGCCACGTGAAGCCCGACCTGCCGGTGCTGATGCTCTCCGCGTACGGCGAGGACCAGTACGCGGTCAACCTGCTGCGCGCCGGCGCCTCCGGCTACGTCAACAAGGAGGCGGCGCCGACGCAGCTCGTCGGCGCGATCCGCACCGTCGCGCAGGGACGCAAATACGTGAGCCCCTCGCTTGCGCAGACCCTGGCGGAAGGCGTTGCCGGCGACTTCGACCGGCCGCTGCATGCCGAGCTGTCGCAGCGCGAGTTCCAGATCTTCTGCAAGCTCGCCTCCGGCGCGCCGGTGTCGAAGATCGCCGAGGAGCTGCACCTGTCGGCGAAGACGGTCAGCACCTACCGCACGCGGATCCTCGAGAAGATGGCGATGAAGTCGAACGCCGACCTCACCTACTATGCCATCAAGAACGGGCTGATCGAGTGATGGGGCGCAGGCAGATGGGCGCGCATCCGGGGCCGATGCAGCCGGAGGAAGTCAGGCACGCGGTGCGCA
>JBLMVY010000215.1:0-9015 GCA_050256935.1 Candidatus Levyibacteriota bacterium
CCGAGGTCCATCAGCCCGACGCCCAGCAGCACGATGATCAGGATCGCGGCGAGCATCCCGGCGGTGTCGAAGTTCTGCGACCCCATCATGATCATCTGGCCGAGGCCGGAAGGGCTCAGGAAGAACTCGGCGGCGACCATGCCGACGAGTCCGCGGGCGATCGCCTGCCGCACCCCGGTCATCGTGAACGGCAGCGTGTACGGGACCAGGACGTCGCGCCACAGGCGCCGCTCGCTCGAGCGGAACGAGTGCGCGACCTCGATCAGCTCCGGCCGGATGCTGCGCGCGCCCTCGATGGTGTTGTAGAGCACCGGGAACACGGCGAACAGGAACACCACCAGCACCTTCGGGGCGAACCCGAATCCCATCATCGACAGGATGAAGGGGATCAGCGCCACCATCGGCGTGGCGTAGAGCATCAGGATGTAGTCCTCGAGCGCGACCCGCAGCCAGCCGACGCGCGCGAGCAGCATCCCCAGCGGCGCGCCCACGGCGACCGCCGCCGCGAGCCCGGCGAGGTAGAGCTCGAACGAGCTCACCGCCTGGCGCAGCAGCACGCCGCTCCTGACGACACCGGCGAGGCTCGCCAGCGTCGCCGACAGCGGCGCCCAGAAGGCGTCCGAGGTCAGCCGGCCGGCAACCTGCCACACGATCGCCCCGAGCACCAGGCTCGAGGCGATCGTGATGCGGCGCAGCCAGGCCGACCGCGCGCCCATCGCTCAGTGCGAGACCAGCTTCATCGCGTCGCGGAACACCGAGGGATCGGCGATGCGGTCGTAGGGCGCCACCTGCTTGTCGGGCTTGATGTTGCCGACGTTCTTCATCACCTTGCCGACGAGCTCGAGGTTCTTCTCGGTCAGGCCGTCGGTGCCGTTGGGCCAGAAATCCATCGCGAGATAAGCCTTGAGCGCGCTCTCCGCCTGCGCGGGGGTGTGGCCGGTGGGCTTGGCGTCCTCCGCCACCCTGGCCGCGTTGGCGGGGTTGCGCATGAATCGCTCGGCGTCGATCAGCCCGGCGACGGCGCGCACGTAGGCGTCGCGGTTCTGCGCGAGCTTGTCCTTGTTCACGACCACCAGCATGTAATGGTCGAGCGGCCGCGAGGTCTTCTGCGTCACCACGGTCTTGATCGGCTTGCCGGTCTGGGCCTCGAGCACCGCCACGTCGTCGATGTGCAGCGCACCGTACTTGATCTGCCCCGCGACCATCGCCGGCGCGACGTTGGAGCTCAGCGCGACCTGCTGGACGTCGTCGATCTTCATCTTGCAGCCGCCGATCAGCATCGTCTTGAGCGCGATCGAGCGCGCGCCGCCGACGGCGTCGACGCCGACCGCCTGGCCCTTGATCGTCTGGCAGCTCGCGTTCGGGTCGGTCGAGCCGATCAGCCAGTCGGGGTGCTCGAGGCCGTAGATCCCGATCAGCTTGACGTCGGAGTTGGAGACCTGGCTCACCACCAGCGGCGACGGCGACAGGGCCATCGCGATCTCGCCGCTGGCGACCGCCCGCGACGCCGCGGCGCCAGTCTCGAACGCGCGCACGTCGACGTCGACCCCGTGCTTCTTGAAGAAGCCCTCCTTGTCCGCGACCATCGCGATGACGCCGGCGAACACCGGCGGAATCCCGGGGACGGCGAAGGTCAACTTCGGTTCCTGCGCGCCGGAGGTCGCCGGCGCGAGGGTCAGCGCCGCCAGCAGGCAGGCGGCGCCGATGGCGTTGATCGATACCAGGCTCTTCATCGTCATGTTGCCTCCTGACTTTCGTGGGAAGTGAAAGCGCGTCTATGTCCTGACTTCGTATTCGGCCTTCTGCGCCTCGGCCATCAGCGTGCTCCAGACATGCTCCCGCAACTCTGCGAAGCGCGGCAGGGTCAGCGTGCTGCGATCGCGCGGTCGCGGCAAATCGACTTCGACGATTTCGTGGACGGTGCTCGGGCGCCCCTTCAGCACCACGATCCGGTCGCCCATCAGCACGGCCTCCTCGATCGAGTGGGTCACGAAGACCATGGTCGTCGGCCGCATCTCCCAGATCTTGAGCAGCTCGAACTGGAGTATCTCGCGGGTCTGGGCGTCGACGGCGCCGAAAGGCTCGTCCATCAGCAGCACCCTCGGCTCGACGGCGAGCGCGCGGGCGAGGCCGCAGCGCTGCTGCATCCCTCCCGAGATCTGGTAGGGGTAGTAGTTCTCGAATCCCGCGAGGCCGACGAGCTCGATGCACTCGGCAACCTTCGCCGCCATCGCGTCGCCCTTCTGGCCGGTGATCCTGAGGCCGTAGGCGACGTTCTGGGCGACGGTCTTCCAGGGGAACAGGCCGAAATGCTGGAACACCATCGCGACACCCTCGCGCGGGGCGCGCACCGGTGCGCCTTCGACCGCCAGCTCGCCCGACGTCAGCGGCAGCAGTCCGTCGATGCAGCGCAGCAGCGTCGTCTTCCCGCAGCCCGAGGGTCCGATGATCGCGACGACTTCCCGGTTTCCGATGTCGAGGTCGACGTCGCGGAACACCTCGATCGCGCCGTAGCGCTTGCCCGCCCGCGAGATGCGGATCCGCGGCGGCGCGGCGCCTGCTGCCTTCACCCGCTCGCCTTCCGTTTCAACCGCGGCCCGCACGCGCCGGCTCGGTCAATGCAGCCCGTCGGAGACCGGGACGTTCTCCGGCGCGAGCTCGACCCCGGAGGCCCTGGCCTGCTGGACCAGCAGGGTCGCGAAATCCTGCTCGGTCATGCCGTTGCCCATCATCGACTGCACGAGGTCGCGGGTGATGGAGGCGAGCGGCATCGGCACCTCGAAGCGGCGTCCGGCGTCGAGCCCGAGGTCGAGGTCCTTGCGCAGCAGGTAGGGCGTGAAGGTCACCTTGAAATCGAGGTTCACGTACGCCGGCGTCTTGTAGCGCGTGAAGGTCGAGCCCATGACCGACTGGTTCATGAAATCGAGGAACGCGTGCCGTGGCACCCCGGCCTTCTGCGCGAGGATGGTGATCTCGGCGAGCGACTGGGTCACCACGCCCAGGAAGACGTTGTGGCAGATCTTCACGATGCGCGCGAGCTCGCCATCGCCCACATAGCTCGCGGCCGGTCCGATCAGCTTCAGGAAAGGCATCACCTCGTCGAACACCGGCTTCGGTCCCGAGCACACGAACGAGAGCTTGCCGGCCTTGATCACCTTGGCGTTGCCGCTGACGGGCGCGGCCAGGTACTTCGACCCGAACCCCGCGAGGATCTCCCGCAGCTCGGCCGAGCCCTCGAGCGAGATCGACGAGCACTCGACCACGATTGGCGGCACGCCCCCGCCGCCGGCCCTGGCGTTCGAGTACACCCCCTGCGGACCCGCGATCACCTCCTTGACGTCGGCGTAGGTGGCGACCATGCAGAACAGGATGTCGCAACCCGCCAGATCGGTGAGCCGATCGGCGATCTTCGCGCCGTCCCTGGCGAGCGGCTCTGCCTTCGCCCGGGTGCGGTTCCACACCGTGATGTCGCAGCCGCCCCGCGCGAGGCGCTGCGCCATCTCGTAGCCCATGCGTCCGGCGCCGATCCAGCCGATCTTTCGTGTCTTGATGCTCACGCTGCGTGCTCCTGGTGAGAATGCCTGCGGGAATGCCCGGATCAGTAAGGGTTGGCGATCGGCAGCTCTTCGGCCGGAAAGAGCGAGATGATCTTCGCCCCGTCGGGGGTGAGGATCACCTCCTCCTCGATGCGCGCCGCGGAGATGCCGTCGGTCGCCGGGCAGTAGGTCTCGACCGCGAAGACCATGCCCGCCTTGAGCTCGATCGGGTCGGCGAACGAATTGAGCCGGCTGATCAGCGGCCGCTCGTGCAGGCCGAGTCCGAGGCCGTGGCAGAAATTGAGCCCGAAGGCCTCCATCTCGCTCGAGAATCCGATCTCCTCGGCGCGCGGCAGCACGGCGGCGATCTGGTCGCTGGACATGCCGGGCTTCAGGAGCTCGATCGCGCGATCCATCCATTCACGCGCCTTGCGGTAGGCGGTGCGCTGCGGGTCGGTCGCGCGGCCGACGTTGAAGGTCCGGTAGTAGCAGGTCCGATAGCCCATGAACGACTGGATGACGTCGAAGAACGCCTGGTCGCCCGGACGGATCAGCCGGTCGGTGAAGTTGTGCGGATGCGGCGAGCAGCGCTCGCCGGAGATGGAGTTGATCGCCTCGACGCAGTCGCTGCCCATCTCGTAGAGGCGCGCCGTGGCCAGCGCGACGATCTCGCTTTCCTTCACCCCCGGCTTCAGCGCTTCCGCGATGTCCTGGTAGACGCCGTCGACCATCGCCGCCGCCATGTTGAGCAGCGTCAGCTCGTCGATGTTCTTGACCTCGCGTGCCTGCAGCAGCACCTGCTGGCCGTCGCGCACCTCGATGCCGAGGCGCTGCAGCTCGAGCATCATCGGCGGCTCGATCACGTCCACGCCCAGCGGCATGTCGCCCACGCCCTCGGCGTCGAGCAGCGACTTGATCTCCTCGGCAGCGTCGCGGAACAGCCGGATGTCGCCGCCGACGGCCCCGCGCAGGCCCAGGAGCCCGGCGCGGCAGTGGTCGTGGTGCAGCCACGGCGCGTGCAGCCGGTGGTGCTTGGCGGCCGAGCCGAAATCCCAGATGTAGGGGTCGCCGTTGCCGGTGAGCAGCGAGTAGCGCGTCAGCTTGTCGCGCGCCCACTCGCCGATCACGGTGCTGGTCGTGTAGCGGATGTTGTGCTGGTCGAAGCACAGCAGCGCGCCCATCCCCGACGCCGCCAGCGCCGCGCGGGTGCGGGCCAGGCGATAGTCGTGCAGGCGGCGGAAGTTGATCCGCTCCTCGAAATCCACCTGCGTGTGGCCCGGCGACTGCAGCGGCCGGTCCCAGCGGTGGTGCGGATTGATGTCGTCGGGGCGAATGATCTTGGGCTCGCGGATCTTCGGCTCGCCCGGTTTCCTGGCCATGGATGCTCTCCCGGTTCCGATCCTGCGCGCGCTCAGGCTGCCCGCGCGCCAAGCTGCGATGCCATCCAGTCCGCGGTCTGCGGCCGGTAGCGATAGCTGCGGTTGTTCACCACGTGCGTCCCGCCGGGGATGATCGACAGGACGACCGGTCCCGAAACCTCGGCGGCGAGCCGCTGCGCATGCCGCGGCGGCGTCAGGGTGTCGCGGTCGCCGGCCACGAGGTAGAGGGGGCAGGTGATCTTCGCGGCGACCCCGGCGAGCGACAGCCTGCCTGCCGCCGCGCGCGCCTCGTCCATGGTCGCGCAGCGCGCGCGCACGCGGAACGCCTCGCGCGTCAGCTCGTTGCGCTCGTCGAAGCCGTCGGCCCAGTCGTAAGGGCCGGACAGCGCCACGCAGGCCTTGACGCGGCGCTCGAACGCCGCGGCGCGCGGCGCGTAGTAGCCGCCCAGGCTCACGCCCCACAGGCCGATGCGCGCCGCATCGACGTCGTCGCGCTGGCCGACCCAGTCGAGCACGGCCGCCACCGGCGCCTCGTAGTCGCCGCGGATCGGCAGGTCGTACTCGGCCTCCCCCTGGCCGGGGCCGTCGAAGGCGAGCGTCGCCATCCCGCGGTCGAGGAAGGTCGTCTCGTAGGCGTCCATCTCCTCCTTGGCCGAGTCGAGCCCCATGATCATCACCACCAGCGGCGGGCGCGCGATCCCGTCCGGGCGGCGCAGGATGCCGGCGAGCGTCGCTCCCCCGAACGGGATCTCGACGCGCTCGCCGGGCGGGGCGAGGTGCGCCAGCGCGAGCTGCCGGCAGGCGACCGCCTTGCGATGCGCGCGGCGCATCGCATCGGGATCGTGCACGAACAGGAACTTGGCGAAGTGGTAGCAGACCCCGGCGCGCGTCAGGTGCTCGGCTGCGGAAAGGCCGCAGCCGGCGGCGAGCGCTTCGCGTCCGAGCTCCTCGTGCACGGCGGCGCGCGCCGACCATGCGTCGCACCACTGGTCCCAGCGGTCGATGCCGGCGGTGACCTCCTGGAAGTCGCTCATCGTCACGCCGTTGGCGACGAAGCGCGGCCCCCAGTGGGCGATCGCGATCTCGATGCGCCTGTCGCGCGCAGCCTGCGTCGAACCCAACCGGCTCCTCCTCGAATGCGGTCACGATGCCGCGGGAGTCTTGGCGCTCCTGCAATCGTTTGCATAGAATAGTCGCGCCCGCCCCATGTGGCAAGTGCGAAGCACGGGGGCAATGTCGGGAGGCGCCGCCGGGAATGCGCAGGAAGCGGATCACCATCGAGGACGTCGCGCGGGCGGCGGGGGTGCATGCCTCCACCGTGTCGCGGGCCCTGAGCCCCGGCAAGCAGGGGCTGGTGACCGGCGAGGTCGCGGCGCGCGTTGCGGCCACGGCGCGGCGCCTGGGCTACACGCCCGATCCGGTCGCGGCCGGCCTGCGCACCCGGCGCTCGGCGACGGTCGGGGTCCTGATCCCCGACCTCGCGAATCCGCTGTTCCCGCCGATCCTGCGCGGCATCGAGGCGGCGCTGGGCGAGGCCGGCTACACGGCGATCATCGCCAACACCGACGGCAATCCGCGGCGTGCGGCCGAGGCGCTCGAGCGCCTCGCCGCCAGACGCGCCGACGGCATCATCCTGGCGACGGTCAGCCGCCGCGATCCGCTGCTCGACCGCTGCCGCAAGCTCGGGCTGCCGGTGGTGCTGGTGAACCGCAGCGCCGACGGCGGCGCCACGTCGGCGGTGATCACCGACGACGAAGTGGGAGCGGCGCTCGCGGTCAGGCACCTCGCGGGCCTCGGCCACCGTGCGATCGGCCACGTCGCCGGACCCCACCGCATGTCGACCGGGGCGCGCCGCCGCAGTGGATTCGCCGCCGCGATGCGGGCGATCGATGCCGCCAGCTGCCCGGCCCCGGTCGCCGAAGCCGCGAGCTACGAGATCGATGCGGGCGCCCGCGCCGCGGCGGCACTGCTCGACGGGCACCCCCGGATCACCGCGATCGTCGCCGCCAACGACCTGCTTGCGCTCGGCTGCTACGACGAGGCGAAGCGCCGGGGGCTTGCCTGTCCGCGCGACATCTCGATCACCGGCTTCAACGACATGCCGTTTGCCGACCGCTTCGATCCACCGCTGACGACCGTCCGCATCCCGCATCGCGCGATGGGCGCCGAGGCGGCGCGGCTGCTGCTTGCCGAGATCGACAATCCCCGCTCGCCCAAGCGCGAGATCAAGCTGCAGCCCGAGCTCGTGGTCCGCGGGTCGACGGCGCGGCCGCGGTCACGTTCGCGCCCTGCGCCGCGCCGCGCGCGCTGACTACGCCCCGAACGCCTTGGCGTGCAGTGCGAGGTCGATGTAGGGCGCGGGGTCGCGTAGGGGCTTCTGCGGCCGGCCGAACTTGCTGCGCAGCGCGAGCACCGTGCCGATCCCGGCCAGGTCCAGCGCCAGGTCGCGGAAGAGGCCGCCCTCGGGCGCGAGCAGCCGCGCACAGGATTCACGGGCCAGCGCTGGCGTCATGTCGCGGATGTGCGCGACCAGCAGCGCTTCGGCGACCGCGCGGTTCGCAGGATCGTAGAGCCAGTCGAGCGCCTGGCGGTAGCCGCGCATGTAGCCGAGGAGCGCGGCTTCGTTGTCCCGCGCCCACGATCGCCGCGCCGCCCCCACCGATCCCTGGTAGGCGCCCAGCGATGCGGCCGTCGCGATGACGTGGCAGCCTTGCGCCTGGGCGAGGAGCTCGAAGGGCGTGCGCAGCAGGGTGCCGTCGTGCTTGCCCGCGAGGAGATCCTGGTACCGCGCCTGCGTCGCGCCGGCGCGCACGTAGCTCACTTCCGACTCGGCGAGACCGGCGCGCTCGACCAGCTCGCGCAGCACGAACGCGAAGCCGTTGGTCATCGCGTCCACCGACAGCGTCTTCCCCCGCAGGCCGTCGAAGCCGGTCACGGCGGGCGCGGTCACCACGCTCAGGAAACCGCTGTCGCCGCCCATGAAGGCGAACAGGTCCGGCGTGCCGGCGATCGGGGCCTCGCCCTGTCCTTCCTGGCAGGCGACGATGTTGTCGAAGCCCGCCATCGCGACGTCGAAGCGGCCCTCGACCAGGCCGCTGATCAGGGCGACCGAGTTCGGGGTGAACGACAGCGCGACCGCGACGCCCTGCGCCGCGAAGAAACCCTGGCGCTGCGCGGCCCAGATCGGGAGGTTCCAGCCGCCGTCGAAGGCGATCACGCGCAGCGGAGCGAGCGCTGCGGCCGCGGATGCATTGGTCGCGGCCATCAGAGACTCCTGCCGCCGCGTGCCGCGGCCTGCCTTGCGATCTGCATGATGCGTTCCTAAGGGCGGGGATGGCGGAGGGCGAGCTCGTCGAGCTGCGCCTGGGTGAGGCTTCGCACGCGCTCGTGGCGGACGATCAGCCAGAGGCGGGCGGTGGCCTCGAGCTCCTCGATCGCGTCCGCGGCGGCAGCGAGCGAGCTGCCGCTGACCACCGGCCCGTGGTTGGCGAGCAGCACGGCGTGGTGCCGGCCGGCGGTGCGTCCGACGGCCTGGGCGAGCGCCGCGTCGCCCGGGGCGTGGTAGGGGATGAGCGGCAGCGTCCCGATCCGCATCGCGTAGTAGGCGGTGAGCGGCGGCAGGACGTTCCCGGGATCGACGTCGGCGAGCACGGACACCGCGACCGAGTGTATCGAGTGCAGGTGCACGACGGCGCGATCGCGCGGACGCGCGCCGTACATCGCGAGGTGCAGCAAGGCTTCCTTGGTCGGCGGATCGCCGCCGACGTGGACGCCCAGCGCGTTCAGCACCGACAGCCGTTCCGGGTCGAGCGCCCCCAGCGACGCGCCGGTGGGGGTGAGCAGGTAGCCGTCCTCGGTCCGCAGCGACAGGTTGCCGGTGCTGCCATGGGTGAGCCCGCGGGCGTACAGCGACGCCCCCAGCGTGCACAGCGCCTCGCGCGCCCTGGCATCGGTCATCGCGACAGTTCCTTCATGATTCAAGCATCGCCAGCGCCTTGGCGAAGAAGTCGGGCGCCCCGAAGTTGCCGGATTTCAGCGCCAGCGCGAGCGGCCGCTCGCCGACGGCCGCGGTCCAGGGCACGCCGGGGTCGATCTGCGGC
>JBLMVY010000216.1:0-9430 GCA_050256935.1 Candidatus Levyibacteriota bacterium
ACGGCGATCGTCTCCATGGCAGGCCCTCGCGCAAGACCTGCCGCGACGTCCAGGGCGACCGCCGCGATGCACACCCCGGCGAGGATCGCCGGCAGGGCGAGATTGCGCAACTTCTTCGCCGCGACCAGCAGCCGTGGCACGACGTGCCAGGCGAGCGTGGCGGCGAACGCGATGTCCGGCAGCGCCGACAGCGCGCCCGGCGGGCCGGCGAGGTAGGCGACGCGGGCCGCGACCCACAGCGCGAACAGCGCCAGGAGGCGTCGTGCCGACATCGGCGGGAACTGATGGCCCGCGACGACGGCGAGGGCATAGCCCAGCAGCATCTCGTGCGCGTGACCGAGCGGCGTGGAGAGCGCCGCCGGGCCGTGCACGACGCCGGTGTTCGCCAGCACCGACCACGGCAGGACCACGGCGCCGTAGAGCGCCGCCGCCGGGAAGAACAGCTGGTGCGACGTCAGCCGGCGCCCACCGGCCCGCTGGCCGGGTTCATCCACCGGTAGAATGACGCGGCCTGCGCGATGCCGGCAGGCCTTCCATGCCAGATCGTCGTTCCATCATGCGTTCGCGCCTTCCTCCCCGATCACCTTCCCCGCGTTGCGCCAGGATCGTCCGCGTGCTGCACGTCGCCGCAGTCGCGCTCGGCGCCATGGTCGCCATCGCGACCGCGTCGCCGGTCCAGGCGCGGCCGGTGACCCCGCGCGGGCCGCTGACGCCCGAGGAGCGGCTGACCATCTCCATCTTCGACCAGGCCAAGCGCTCGGTCGTGTACATCTCGACGGCGCAGCAGGTGCGCGACCTCTGGTCACGCAACGTCCGCAGCATTCCGCGCGGGACCGGCTCGGGCATCATATGGGACGATCAGGGCCACGTCATCACCAACTACCACGTGATCTCGGGCGCATCCTCGGCCAAGGTCCGCCTGAGCGACGGGCGCGATTACCCGGCGGCACTGGTGGGTGCGAGCGCCTTTCACGACATTGCCGTGCTCAAGATCAAGGTGCCGTCGAATCCGCCGCCCCCGCTGCCGGTGGGAACCAGCCACGACCTGCGCGTCGGGCAGCGCGTCTATGCGATCGGCAACCCCTTCGGGCTCGACTGGTCGCTGACCACCGGCATCGTGTCCGCGCTCGATCGCTCGCTGGACGGCGACGACGGCAACACCATCGAGCACCTGATCCAGACCGACGCGGCGATCAATCCCGGCAACTCGGGCGGTCCGCTGCTCGACAGCGCGGGGCGCCTGATCGGCATGAACACGGCGATCTACAGCCCCAGCGGCGCGTCGGCGGGCATCAGCTTCGCGGTGCCCATCGACACCATCAACCGCGTCGCGCCGGCACTGATCGCCCACGGCAAGTACACCCGGCCCACGCTGGGCATCGAGATCGACGCCGACCTCAACGACCTGCTGAGCCAGCGCCTCGGCGTCCGCGGCGTCTTCGTGCTCAAGGTCGCGCCGCAGGGGCCGGGGGCCGCCGCCGGCCTGCGCGGCGCCCGGCTCGAGCGCGACGGGACCTTCGTGCCCGGCGACATCATCGTCTCGGTGGGCGGCCAGCCGGTCGCCACCGTGCCGAGGCTGCAGGCGCGGCCCGCCGACCTCGACCCGGGCGCCCGCGTGCCCCTGGGCATCCTGCGCGACGGCAGGCACATCACCGTCGAGGCCACGCTCGCCGCGAGCCGCTGAAGGCATCGCCGCGCCGACGCGCCTTCGCAGACACCGATCCATCAGGAGAGTCCCATGAGCAAGACGTTTGCCTCCCACGCCGACCTCGCCGAGAAGAAGGTGAGCTTCGACAAGCTGTCGGACCACGCCTGGGCCTACACTGCCGAGGGCGATCCCAACTCCGGCATCGTCGTCGGCGACGATGCGGTCATGGTGATCGACACCCAGGCCACGCCCGTGATGGCGCAGGACGTGATCCGCCGCATCCGCGAGGTGACCGACAAGCCGATCCGCTACGTCGTGCTGTCGCACTACCATGCGGTGCGGGTGCTGGGCGCGACGGCCTATGGCGCGGGCCACGTCATCGCGAGCCAGGACACCTACGACCTGATCGTCGAGCGCGGCGCGCAGGACATGAAGAGCGAGATCGAGCGCTTTCCGCGCCTGTTCCAGGCGGTCGAGTCGGTCCCCGGGCTCACCTGGCCCAACCTGGTGTTCAAGGGCGAGATGACGCTGTGGCTGGGCAAGCTCGAGGTGAAGATCCTGCAGCTCGGCCGCGGTCACACCAAGGGCGACACCGTCGTCTGGCTGCCCGGCGAGAAGATCCTGTTCTCGGGGGATCTCGTCGAGTACGGGGCCACGCCCTACGCCGGGGACGCCTATTACGAGGACTGGCCGGCGACCCTCGACGCCGTCGCCGCGCTGCGCCCGGCGAAGCTGGTCCCGGGCCGCGGTGCGTCGCTGACCACGCCGCAGGAGGTCGAGGCGGGCCTCGCCGGGACGCGGGCGTTCATCGCCGATCTCTACGCATCGGTCAAGGCGGGCGTCGCCGCGGGCAGGGACCTGCGCGCGATCTATCGCGAGACCTTCGACGCGCTGAAGCCGAAGTACGGGCAGTGGGTGATCTTCGAGCACTGCATGCCGTTCGACGTCTCGCGCGCCTACGACCTGGCGACCGGGCATGCCGACCCGCGGATCTGGACGGCGCAGCGCGACATGGAGATGTGGCGGGCGCTGGAAGGGTAGCGACAGCGAACGCGGGCCGAACGACGTGAGCGTCGATTACCAGCGCCTGGAATTTCCCTACGCGCGATGCGCGGACCAGGACGCGGCCCGGCCCGCGCGCCACCCGGTGGTCGTCGTCGGCGCCGGTCCGATCGGTCTCACCATGGCCATCGACCTCGCCAGTCACGGCCTGCCGGTGGTCGTCCTCGACGACGACTGCAGGCTGTCCGCGGGCTCGCGCGCGATCTGCTTCGCCAAGCGCACGCTGGAGATCTGGGATCGCCTGGGCGTGGGCCAGCGCATGGTCGACAAGGGCGTGTCGTGGAACGTCGGCAAGGTGTTCTTCCAGGACGGACTCGTCTACGCCTTCGACCTGCTGCCGGGGAGCGGACACCGCCGTCCCGCGTTCATCAACCTGCAGCAGTACTACTGCGAGGGCTACCTGCACGAGGCCGCGATCGCGCTTCCGGGCGTCGAGGTGCGGTGGAGGAACCGCGTGGTCGCGGCCGAACAGCGCGCCGATCACGTCGAGCTGACGGTCGAGACCCCGGAAGGCCGCTATCGCCTCCAGGGCGACTACGTCATCGCCTGCGACGGCTCGCGCTCGCCGCTGCGCGCGATGCTGGGGCTGGAGACCCATGGACAGGTGTTCCGCGACCGCTTCCTGATCGCCGACGTCAGGATGAGCGCCGGTTTCCCCGCGGAGCGCTGGTTCTGGTTCGACCCGCCGTTCCACCGCAACCAGTCGGTGCTGCTGCACATGCAGCCGGACAACGTCTGGCGCATCGATTTCCAGCTCGGCTGGAACGTCGACCCCGACGAAGAGAGGAAGCCCGAGAAAGTCGTTCCCCGCATCAAGGCGCTGCTGGGCGAGGACGCCCGCTTCGAGCTCGAGTGGGTCAGCGTCTACACCTTCGCCTGCCAGCGCATGGACAGGTTCCGTCATGCCCGGGTGATCTTCGCCGGCGACGCGGCGCACGGCGTGTCGCCATTCGGGGCCCGCGGCGCCAACTCGGGCGTGCAGGACGTCGACAACCTGGGCTGGAAGCTCGCGCTGGTCGCGGCGGGCAAGGCGCCGGATGCCCTGCTCGACACCTACGCCGACGAGCGCGAGTTCGCCGCCGACGAGAACATCCTGAACTCGACGCGCTCGACCGATTTCATCACCCCCAAGAGCGAGGTGAGCCGGAGGTTCCGCGATGCGGTGCTGAAGCTCGCCGCCGATCATCCCTTCGCGCGCCGGCTGGTGAACAGCGGTCGGCTGTCCGTTCCCGCGACGCTTGCGCAATCCACCCTCAACACGCCCGACGCCGATGCGTTCGCCGGAGCGATGGTGCCAGGCGCCCCGGCGGCGGATGCGCCGGTTCGCCTCGGCGGACGCGACGACTGGTTCCTGCCGCAGACCGGAGGCGCGTTCGCCGCCGTCGCGTTCGGCGACGACGGCGCTGCGGTGCACGAGATCGCAGCGGCGCTGCGTCCGCTGGCGCAGCGGGCGATTCCGGTGCGGGCGATCGTCGTCGTGCCACCGGGCCGGGACCGTGGCGCGGGGGCGGCCGCGAGCGCGGGGGCCGGCGTCACCGTCGTCGAGGACGCGCAGCGCATGCTGGCGCAGCGCTACGATGCACGCGGCGGCACCTGCTATCTGCTGCGTCCCGACCAGCACGTCTGCGCCCGGTGGCGCAGCCTCGACCCCGCCCGGGTCGCGGCAGCGGTCGCGCGCGCGACCCGCAACCCCTGAACAAGAGTCCGACATGGCCGCCATGCTCAACATCGAACCCAACATCGCCGCGCCCGACGAGTTCTACGAGGCGCTGATCGAGACGCATCGCGATCTCGCGCCCGAGCAGAGCGAGCTCGTCAACGCCAAGCTGATCCTGCTGCTGGCGAACCACATCGGCGACCTCGACATCCTGCGCCAGGCAATGGCGCATGCGCGGGCGGGGATCGCCCCGGACGCCCAGGCGCGCAAGGAGGAGTCATGATCACCCCAGGCGCCGCCGCGGGCGGCACGACGCCCCCCGCCGAATCGGTACCGCCCGAGATGGATGCGCTGCGCTACGTCTCGGGATTCGGCAACGAGGTGGCGACCGAGGCGCTTCCCGGGGCGCTGCCCATCGGGCAGAACTCGCCGCAGAAATGCCCGTATGGCCTGTACGCCGAGCAGCTCTCGGGCACGGCCTTCACCGCGCCGCGCGGCGCGAACCGTCGGTCGTGGCTCTACCGGATCCGCCCCGCAGCCGTGCATCGGCCGTTCAGGCGGATCGCCAACGGCCGCTACGAAGCCGATTTCGGCACGGTCGCGACGCCCCCCAACCAGTTGCGCTGGGATCCGCTGCCCATCCCCGACGCGCCGACGGATTTCGTCGACGGCATCGTGACCATGGCCGGCAACGGCGACCCGCATGCGCAGGGCGGCTGCGGCATCCACGTCTATGCGGCGAACCGCTCGATGACCGACCGCTGCTTCTACAGCGCCGACGGGGAGATGCTCATCGTCCCGCAGCAGGGCAGGCTGCGCTTCGTCACCGAGCTCGGCATCGTCGACGCCGAGCCGCAGGAGATCGTCGTCATCCCGCGCGGGGTGCGCTTTCGCGTCGAGCTGCACGACGCCGCGGCGCGCGGCTACATCTGCGAGAACCACGGCGCGGCATTCCGGCTGCCCGACCTCGGGCCGATCGGCTCCAACGGCCTCGCCAATCCCCGCGATTTCCTCACCCCCACCGCCTGGTACGAGGAGCGCGAGGGCCCCTGCGAGCTCGTCGCCCGCTTCATGGGCAACCTGTGGTCCGCCGAGATGGATCACTCGCCGCTGGACGTGGTCGCCTGGCACGGCAACTACGCGCCCTACAAGTACGACCTGCGGCGCTTCAACACCATCGGATCGATCAGCTACGATCATCCGGATCCGTCGATCTTCCTCGTGCTGCAATCGCAGTCGGACACGCCCGGCGTCGACGCCATCGACTTCGTGATCTTTCCGCCACGCATCCTCGCGATGCAGCACACGTTCCGGCCGCCCTGGTTCCACCGCAACGTCGCCAGCGAGTTCATGGGCCTGATCCACGGCGCCTACGACGCCAAGGCCGAAGGCTTCGTGCCGGGCGGGGCGAGCCTGCACAACTGCATGACGGGTCACGGGCCGGATGCGGGAACCTTCGAGCGGGCGAGCAACGCCGACACGTCCAGGCCCGATTACATCCGCGACACCATGGCGTTCATGTTCGAGACGCGCTGCGCGATCCGCCCGACGCGCCAGGCGCTGGAATCCGCGCAGCTCCAGGCGGAATATTTCCAGTGCTGGCAGGGATTGCCCAGGCAGTTCACGGGACGCCGGTGACGGCGGGGCACGACGCCGGCGCGAGCGCTGCCTCGCCGCGCCAACTGACACTGCTGTCGGCCGCCGCATTCGCGAGCATGACGTCGATGCGAAGCTGCGATCCGCTGCTTCCGGCGCTGGCGCGCGACTTCGCCACCACCACGGGCCAGGCAGCGCAGGTCATCTCGGCTTTCGCCATCGCCTACGGGCTGCTGCAGCTCTTCTACGGACCGCTCGCCGATCGCTACGGCAAGTTCCGCGTGGTCTCGCTCGCGGTCGCGGGCTGCGCGCTGGCCAATCTCGCCGCGGCGTTCGCGCCGTCGCTCGCCTTGCTGGTGGTGTTCAGGGCGGCGACCGGGGCGACGGCGGCTGCGGTGATTCCGCTGACCATGGCCTGGATCGGGGACGCGGTCTCCTACGATCGACGCCAGGAGGTGCTCGCCCGCCTGCTGGGCGCGACGGTGATGGGCATGATCGTCGGGCAGTGGGCCGGCGGCTTTTTCGCGGACACGCTGGGCTGGCGCAGCGTGTTCGCCACGATCGCGCTGCTGTTCGCGGTCGTCGGCGTGCTGATGCGCGCGGACCTGCGACGGACCGGCGGCGGGCGCGTGGCCCCGCGGGAGGCCGTGCACGCCGCCGCCGCGTCCGACACCCCCGACACCTACGTCGCGCAGATTCGCGCCGTCGTCTCGGTGCCTTGGGCGCGGCGCATCCTCGGGCTCGCCTTCGTCGAAGGCGGTTTCGCCTACAGCGCGTTCGCCTTCGTCCCCTCGGCGCTGCACCAGCGCTTCGGCATGGCGATGACCTGGGCGGGGGCGGTGCTGGCGCTCTATGGTGTCGGCGGGTTCTTCTACAGCCGCCTCGCCCCGACGATGCTTCGGCGCTGGGGAGAGACGGGGCTGGTGCGTGGCGGCGGGCTGCTGCTGTGCATCACCTTCGCGATGCTGGCGTCGATGCCGCACTGGGCGTGGTCGCTCCCAGCGTGCTTCATCGGCGGACTGGGCTTCTACATGCTGCACAACACCCTGCAGACCCACGCGACGCAGATGGCGCCGCGGGTGCGCGGCACCGCCGTGTCGCTGTATGCGTGCACGCTGTTCCTCGGCCAGTCGGTGGGCATCGTCTGCGCCGCATGGGTCGTCGACCACGGATCGGTCATGCAGGTGTTCGCCGGGGCCGCCGTCATGCTGCCGCTGCTCGCGCTGTGGTTCGCCGCGCGCCTGCGCGCGCGCTCGGGGGAGAAGCCGGCCATGGTCTGACGGCCGGCGCGGCAAAGCCTCGCTATGCGGCCGCCCGGCCCCGCCGCGCGCCGCCGGACTGGCGGCCGCGTCCCTTGGCGCTTCCCGCCCGGGCGCCACGGAATGCCAGCGCGAGCTCGAATGCCTGCCGGGTGAACGCGAGGGCGGCCGCGAAATCCTCGTCGGAGAGCCCGCGTGCGGCGTCGCTGCCGCGGTAGATGTTCGCGAATTCGCGCTCCCGTCCCGCCTGCACGACCAGGCGCCCGACGCCGAGCGCCTCCAGCGTCCGCCATACGTCGGGGTTGTACGAGCGGGTGAAGCGCATGACGAAGGACAGCGGATCGTTGCGTCCCAGCACGGACGCGAGCCGAAGGACGATCTCGAAAGGCAGCGCGATCTTGCCGTGCTCGACCAGCTCGAGCAGCGCGGGATCCTCGAGGTCGATCGCATCGGTCACTTCGCGGATGCTGAGACCCGCGGCTTCGCGCATCCGCCGCAGCAGCGTTCCCGCCTTTTCCAGCGTGCCGCGCTGCCCGGGCTTGACCAGCAGGGCCTTGGCGGCGCCGATCGAGATGTCGGCCGCGGCGCCCGCGACGCCCAGCACCGAATCGGTCCACGAGCGCAACTGGCGCGCCAGCGCGATCACACCCGGCTCGCCTGCAGGCGCTGGCGCGGGCGATGCACGCGGCGAGCGCCGGCTGCGCGTGGACTTGGCGACGGTCTTCCTTTGAGCGGGCATGCGGGCCACCTCGTCTATTTGGCTGCGGAACGGAGCCGGATCGTCTCGCCGTCGACGATGAAAGCGCCACGACCGGCATGGTGGATGGTCCGCGGCTTCTTCACCGACGGATCGATCCACGCCTTGACGACCTCGAGCACGAACATGTTGTAGCGGTCGACCCAGCGGCCATCGGCGATCCGGCATTCGAGGTTGGCGTAGCACTCCTCGATCCGCGGCGCGCGCACCATCGACGAGGCGACCGGGGTCAGGCCGAAGCGCTTGAACTTGTCGACGCGCTTTCCCGACGAATTGCCGCAGCGGACGACCTTGGGTGCGAGCTCGACGGTCGGGATGTTGATCACGCACTCGCGGCTCGCGCGCAGCAGGTCGAACGAATGGTTGCGCCCGCTGATGATGCAGCCCACCAGCGGCGGCTCGAACTCCATCATCATGTGCCACGACATCGCCATGATGTCGGTCTCTCCCTTCGACGCGGTGCTCACCAGCACGACCGGCCCGGGCTCGAGCAGCCGGTAGACCTCGGGGAGAGGGAAGCTTCGCTTGCTCATGCCTGTGCCTCCATAATGTCGAGATGAAATGCCGGTCGCCGCGGCTGGTCAACAGGCGGCGCTTCTCCGGCAGGGAGCACGATCATGGCCTTCGGCCTCGACGCCTATCTTCAGCGCATCGGCTGGAACGCCGAGCTTCGTCGCGATCTAGCGACGCTCGCCGGGCTGCTCGATGCCCACATGTCGCACATCCCGTTCGAGAACCTCGACGTCCTGCTCGGCCGGGGCGTCCGCCTCGACCTCGAATCGCTGCAGGACAAGCTCGTGGCCGCGCGGCGTGGCGGATACTGCTTCGAGCACTGCACGCTGTTCGCCGCGGCCCTGGAGGCCATCGGCTTCGAGCCTTCGCGCCACACGGCGCGCGTGGTCGTCGTGGCGCCGCGCCGCGAATCGCCGCGCACGCACATGTTCCTGACCGTGCCGCTGCCCGAAGGCACGTTCGTCGTCGATCCGGGCTTCGGCAGCCTGGCGCCCCGTGTGCCGGTGCCGCTGGTCGAGGAAGCGCGAGTGGGCGCCGGAACGGAGACGCACTGGATGGCGCGCGACGGCGGCGCCTGGGTGCTGCGCGCGCAGACGCCGGACAGGGCCGTCGACTGCTGGGTGTCGGAGGTCGAGGAGGACAACCTGATCGACTTCGAGGTCGGCAATCATTTCACCGCGACCCATCCGAAATCGACCTTCGTCAACCGAATCATGCTGCGGGCGCTGACCGACGAGGGGCAGGTGTCGGTGATGAACCGCGATGTGACGATCCGGCGCGGGGCGGAAACGCAGACGCAGCAGCTTTCCGACCGCGCAGCGCTACGCAGGCTGCTGGCCGAGCACTTCGGATTCGACCTGCCGGAAGTCGAAGGCATCCGGGTTCCCACGATCGACGAGTGGCGCTGAGGCGCTGGCGGCAGCCCGAGGGTCTGTCCG
>JBLMVY010000217.1:0-4181 GCA_050256935.1 Candidatus Levyibacteriota bacterium
GGCCGCTCGCCCAGCCCGGCAAGCGCCCGGGCGCGCGCCTGCCGCAGCCTGTAGGCGGTCCCCGGCGCGAGGTTTTCGGCGCCACGATCGAGGTGGCGGGTCAGCTTCCTGGCGAATTCGGCGTCACGGTCGGTCATGGATTCACCCCTCGAGCCCTGAGCATTTCGGCCAAGGCATGCACCGCCCGAGAGCAGTGGGTCTTCACACTGCCCTCGGAACAGCCCATGGCCGCCGCGGTCTCCGCGACGTCGAGCTCTTCCCAGTAACGCAACAGGAACGCCTCCCGTTGACGCGCCGGCAGCCTGGAAAGGGCCTGCTCGATCACCCCCACCGTCTGCATCTGCTCGACGATTCCGGCGGGATCGGCCGCCGCATTCGAATCCGACCTGGCCTGCAAAGTTTCCAGCGGGTCGTGATCGTCGTCCCTCTCCTCCTTGCTCCCGAACGCCGAGAGCAGGGTCATCCACGTCGATCGCACCTTCTGGCGCCGGAAATGGTCGTGGATGGTGTTCTGCAGAATGCGCTGGAACAGCATCGGCAGCTCGCTTGCCGGCCTGTCCGCGTAATTTTCGGTCAGCTTGAGCATCGCGTCCTGAACGATGTCGAGCGCCGCGTCCTCGTCGCGGACGGCGAACATCGCGTGCTTGAATGCGCGGCGCTCGGCCTGCGCCAAGAAACCCGAAATTTCCGCTGGAGCAGCCAGTTTGTGGAGTCCGTCGATGAGCGCCGCGATTATAAGGCCGGGTGGCGTCCCGACCGGGGAGCATGCTGCGTCCGACGTGATGCTGCGGTGTAGCAATCCGCTCCTTGACCGACCGGGAGGTTTACCGGTATCGTGATAGGTTCCGGCCGAAAGACCGGAATGCTGTATTGCAGCAAAGGCCGCAGAAGCTCCCTCCGCGACGCCACAAGCGTCAACGAGCCTCCCTGGAGCGCGGTCGCAATTGCCCCAATCGCGGCTTTCTATCCGATCGAGCCTTGGCGGGCGCGCGCTCCACGCGAGTGCGACCGGCAGCATTGACGGGGCCCTCACGCCGCAGGCGGCGCGGGCCATCACTTACCGGCACGAGGCGGCAATCATGCAACTGACGGGTGCGGAAATCCTCATCCGCTGTCTCCAGGAGGAAGGCGTCGAGTACGTCTTCGGCTACCCTGGTGGCGCGGTCCTCAACATCTACGACGAGCTGTTCAAGCAGACCAAGGTCAAGCACGTCCTGGTCCGGCACGAGCAGGGCGCCGTGCACGCGGCCGACGGCTATTCGCGCTCGTCGCAGAAGGTCGGCGTGGCGCTAGTGACTTCGGGTCCCGGCGTCACCAACGCGGTCACCGGCATCGCGACCGCGTACATGGACTCGATCCCGATGGTCGTCATCACCGGACAGGTGCCCACCAACGCGATCGGGCAGGACGCGTTCCAGGAGTGCGACACCGTCGGCATCACGCGGCCCTGCGTCAAGCACAATTTCCTGGTCAAGGACGTCGGCGAGCTCGCGGTGACGGTCAAGAAGGCCTTCTACCTCGCGACCACCGGTCGTCCGGGGCCGGTGCTGGTCGACGTGCCCAAGGACGTCTCGCAGGCGCTGGCCGAGTACAGCTATCCGAAATCGGTCACGCTGCGCTCGTACAATCCCGTCACCAAGGGGCACGCCGGCCAGATCAAGAAGGCCGTGCAGCTGCTCCTGGAAGCCAAGCGCCCGATGGTCTATGCGGGCGGCGGCGTGGTGCTGAACGACGCTGCCGAATCGCTGACCCGGCTGGTGCGGCTGCTGGGCTTTCCCTGCACGAACACGCTGATGGGCCTCGGCGGCTTTCCGGCGACCGATCCCCAGTTCACCGGCATGCCGGGGATGCACGGGACCTACGAGTCGAACATGGCGATGCAGAGCTGCGACGTCCTGTTCGCCGTCGGCGCGCGCTTCGACGACCGCGTCATCGGCAACCCCGCGCATTTCTACCGCGCGGACCGGAAGATCATCCACATCGACATCGATCCGTCGTCGATCTCCAAGCGCGTCAAGGTCGACATTCCGATCGTCGGCTACGTCCGCGACGTCCTCGACGAGATGGTCAAGATCGTCGAGTCGTCGCCGTCGCGGCCCGACCCGGCGACCCTCAAGGCATGGTGGGGGCAGATCAAGGAGTGGCAGCGCAGGGATTGCCTGCGCTACGACCGCGACAGCAAGCTGATCAAGCCGCAGTTCGTCGTCGAGAAGCTCTACGAGGTCACCGGCGGCGATGCCTTCGTCACCTCGGACGTCGGCCAGCACCAGATGTGGGCGGCGCAGTACTACAAGTTCGACAAGCCGCGGCGCTGGATCAATTCCGGCGGACTGGGCACGATGGGCTTCGGCCTGCCCGCGGCCATGGGGGTGCAGCTCGCCAATCCGCAGGCGACGGTCGCCTGCGTCACCGGCGAGGCATCGATCCAGATGTGCATCCAGGAGCTCTCGACCTGCAAGCAGTACCACCTGCCGGTCAAGCTCGTGAACCTGAACAACCGCTACATGGGCATGGTGCGCCAGTGGCAGGAGTTCTTCTACGGCAACCGCTATGCCGAGTCGTACATGGATGCGCTGCCGGATTTCGTGAAGCTCGCCGAGGCCTACGGCCACGTCGGCGTCCGCATCGAGAATCCGGGCGACGTCGAAGGCGCACTGCGCGAGGCCTTCGCCCAGAAGGAGCGCCTGGTGTTCCTCGACTTCATCACCGACCAGACCGAGAACGTGTTCCCCATGGTGCCCGGCGGCAAGGGGCTGACCGAGATGATCCTGGCGGAAGAGCTATGAGGCACATCCTCTCCATCCTGGTCGAGAACGAGGCAGGCGCGCTGTCCCGGATCTCCGGACTGTTCTCCGCCCGCGGCTACAACATCGAGTCGCTGACCGTCGCGCCGACCGAGGATCCGACGATGTCGCGGATGACCATCGTCACCAGCGGCTCCGACGACGTGATCGAGCAGATCACCAAGCAGCTCAACAAGCTGGTGGAGGTGGTCAAGGTGGTCGACCTGACCGAAGGCAGCCACATCGAGCGCGAGCTGATGCTGGTGAAGGTGCGCGCCGCGGGCAAGGATCGCGACGAGATGAAGCGCCTCGCCGACATCTTTCGCGGGCGCATCCTCGACGTCACCGACAAGAGCTACACGATCGAGCTCACCGGGACCGGCTCGAAGCTCGACGCCTTCCTGGAGGCGATCGAGCCCGGCGTGATCCTGGAGACCGTGCGCACCGGCGCGTCGGGCATCGGGCGCGGCGAGCGGATATTGCGGATTTAGACAGCTCCTCGCCGGCGCCGCATGCTCATCCTCCGTCGGAGGCGGGAAGCGGCACGAGGCGAGGGGGACGACAACGACAAGAGGATCGAACGATGAAGGTTTACTACGAGAAGGACGCGGATCTCTCCCTGATCAAGGGCAAGAAGGTCACGATCGTCGGCTACGGCTCGCAGGGGCACGCGCATGCGCAGAACCTGAACGACTCGGGGGTCAAGGTGACCGTCGGGCTGCGCAAGGGCGGGGCGTCCTGGGACAAGGCGAAGAAGGCGGGGCTCAAGGTCGCCGAGGTCGGCGACGCGGTCAAGGGCGCCGACGTGGTGATGATGCTGATGCCCGACGAGAGCATCGCCGGGGTCTACAGCGCCGACGTCGAGCCCAACATCCGCAAGGGCGCCGTGCTCGCGTTCGCGCACGGCTTCAACATCCACTACGGGCAGGTGGTGCCGCGCGCCGACCTCGACGTGGTGATGGTCGCGCCCAAGGCCCCGGGCCACACGGTTCGCTCGACCTATGCCGCGGGCGGCGGCGTGCCGATGCTGATCGCCGTGCATCAGGACGCGTCGGGCAAGGCCCGCGATGTCGCGCTGTCGTACGCGGCGGCCATCGGCGGCGCCCGCGCCGGCGTCATCGAGACCAACTTCCGCGAGGAGACCGAGACCGACCTCTTCGGCGAGCAGACCGTCCTGTGCGGCGGACTGGTCGAGCTGATCAAGGCCGGCTACGAGACCCTCACCGAGGCGGGGTATGCGCCGGAGATGGCGTACTTCGAGTGCCTGCACGAGGTCAAGCTGATCGTCGACCTGATCTACGAGGGCGGGATCGCCAACATGAACTACTCGATCTCGAACAACGCCGAGTACGGCGAGTACGTGACGGGCCCGAAGATCGTCACCCCGGAGACCAAGCG
>JBLMVY010000218.1:0-3011 GCA_050256935.1 Candidatus Levyibacteriota bacterium
GACGTCGGCTGAATCCCGCCCGCCGCCGCGGCTTCCGTTCGCCGGTCTCACCCCCGCCGCTGCGGTCCCCACTCGTCGGTCTCGTCGTTGAACAGCTCGTGGACCAGCTGGCGCAGCCAGCGGATGCGCGCGTTCTCGTGGAAGCGCCGGTGCCAGTGCTGCTTGAGGTCGACGCCCGGGATGCGGAACGGCAGCGGCACCGTGCGCAGCCCGGCGCTGGTCGCGCTGAACCACTTCCCCAGCGGATAGGGAACGGTGACGACGAGGTCCGAGCGCGCGACGATCATCGGGATGCTGGTGAAGTGCGGCGTCGAGAGCACCACCTTGCGCTGCAGGCGATGGCGCTCGAGGAACTTCTCGAACATCTCGAGGGTGCGTCCCTCCGCGCGCACCACCGCGTGCTCGAGCGCCAGGAATTGCCTGGCGGTGAGGCGCTCGCCCACCGCCGGATGATCGGCACGCAGCAGGCAGACGAAGCGGTGGGTGAACAGGCGCTGCTGGAAGAAGTGCCCCTGTCGCAGGTCCGGGAAGAAGCCCAGCGCGAGGTCGACCGTTCCCTGCTCCATTCCGCTCGCGATGTCCGCGGGCGCCATCGACAGCGAGCGCACCGGCGCCTCGGGGGCCTCCGCGCGCAGCCGGGCGAGGAGCCTCGGCAGGAACACCATCTCGCCGGCGTCGGACAGCGCGAAGCTGAAGGCCTGGCGCGCGGTCGCCGGGTCGAAGCGGTCCTGCAGCAGCGCGCGCGTCTGCAGCTGGGCGAGCAGCGGGCGCGCCTTGTCGACGATGCGCTCGGCCTGGGGCGTGGGCACCATGCCGCGGGCGGTGCGGATGAACAGGCGATCGCCGAATTCGGCGCGGAGCCTGCGCAGTGCCATGCTCGTCGCCGCCGGGCTCATTCCCAGCGCCTCCGCGGCGCGGGTCAGGCTCCCCGCATCGGCGATGGCCACCGCGATCGGCAGAAGGTTCAGGACGGGTTTGGGATTCATGTTTCGAAAATCGAAAAATGAAAATCAGCAAACCATCATTGTCCACCGTTTGGGAGGCCAATAGAATCGGCTCTATCCTGACGACGCCGGCCGCAGCGGGCGACCGGCGCCGCGTCGCTTCCGCAACCGGAGATAGCCATGACATTTCCCAAGGACGCGTGGTATGTCGCGTGCATGCCCGAGGAGATCGACGCCAGGCCGCTGGGACGCACGATCTGCGGCGAGCGCATCGTGTTCTTCCGCGGCCCCGAAGGACAGGTCGCCGCCGTCGAGGACTTCTGCCCGCATCGCGGCGTGCCGCTGTCGCTGGGCCGGGTCGTCGAGGGGGAACTGGTCTGCGGCTACCACGGCCTGCACATGGGCTGCGACGGCAAGGCGGTCTCGATGCCGGGGCAGCGCGTCCGCGGATTCCCGGCGAACCGCACGTTCCCGGTCGTCGAGCGCTACGGCTTCGTCTGGGTCTGGGCCGGCGAGCCCTCGCGCGCCGATCCGGCGAAGATCCACCACCTGGCTTGGGCGGAAAGCCCCGACTGGGCCTATGGGGGCGGGCTCTACCACATCGCCTGCGATTACCGGCTGATGATCGACAACCTGATGGACCTCACCCACGAGACCTACGTGCACGTCGGCAGCATCGGGCAGAAGGAGATCGACGAGACCCCGGTGTCGACCCGGGCCGAGGGCGAGACCGTCGTGACCAGCCGCTTCATGAACAACGTCACCCCGCCGCCGTTCTGGAAGATGGCACTGCGCGGCAACCACCTCGCCGACGACCTGCCGGTCGACCGCTGGCAGATCTGCCGCTTCGTGCCGCCCAGCCACGTGCTGATCGAGGTCGGCGTCGCCCACGCCGGGAAGGGCGGCTACGACGCCGACGCGCAGCACAAGGTGTCGAGCATCGTCGTCGACTTCCTGACCCCCGAGACCGAGACATCGATGTGGTATTTCTGGGGGATGGCGCGCAACTTCAATCCACGGGACAAGGCGCTGACGGCTTCCATCCGCGAAGGCCAGGGCAAGATCTTCGCCGAGGACCTCGCGGTGCTCGAGTCGCAGCAGCGCAACCTGCTCGCCTATCCCGAGCGCAAGCTGCTGGGCCTCAACATCGACGCCGGCGGCGTGCAGGCGCGCCGCGTCCTCGAGCGGATCATCGCCGACGAGCGCAAGCTCGCCGCCTGAGGCCATGACTGCGGATCTGCTGCAGGTCCGGGTCGCCGGCAGGAAGGAGGAGGCCACCGACGTCTTCTCGTTCGTCCTCGTCGACGCAGGCGGCGGCGAGTTGCCGGCGTTTTCCGCCGGATCGCACATCGATGTGCATACCGGCGACGGCCTGGTGCGGCAGTACTCGCTGTGCGGCGATCCGGCCGAGCGGCGGTCGTACCGGATCGCGGTCAAGCGCGAGCCTTCGTCGCGCGGCGGATCGCGCTGGATGCACGAGCGCCTGCGCGAGAACGACATCCTGGCCATCGGCGCACCGCGCAACAATTTCGTGCTGAACGAGGACGCCGCGCGCAGCGTGCTCATCGCCGGCGGGATCGGCATCACGCCGCTGCTGTCGATGGCGCTGCGGCTCGAAGCGCTGGGGAAAGCCTTCGAGCTGCAGTACTTCAGCCGGTCGATCGCGCACACCGCTTTCCACGACCTCCTGTCGCAGCGCAAGTACGCCGACAGGGTGGGGTTCCATTACGCGCTGGAACCCGAGGCGGTGCGGGCCTACCTGCGCAAGCACCTGTGGCACCGGCAGGAGGGGGCCGAGCTCTATCTCTGCGGCCCGCGCCCGTTCATGGACCTGGTCGAGCAGACGGCCGCGATCACCTGGCCGCCGGAGGCCGTGCACCTGGAATACTTCGGCGCGGACCCCGCGTCGCTGTCGGGGCCCCGCGACTCGTTCACCGTCAGGCTCGCCCGCAGCGGGGGCGAATGCCGTGTCGGACCCGAGCAGACGATCGTGCAGGCGCTCGCCGGATGCGGAATCCAGGTCACGACCAGCTGCGAGCAGGGCGTGTGCGGCACCTGCCTGACCGG
>JBLMVY010000219.1:0-20225 GCA_050256935.1 Candidatus Levyibacteriota bacterium
CGCTTCATGTAGGCGATGTTGTCGTAGGTCCACTTCGCCGGGGCCTCGCGGCTCTTCATCGCCGCATTCTCGGCAGGCAGGCCGAAGGCGTCCCAGCCCATCGGCATCAGCACGTTGTACCCGCGCATGCGCAGCTGGCGGTACATCATGTCGTTGATCGTGTAGTTGCGCACGTGCCCCATGTGCAGCTTGCCCGAAGGGTAGGGCAGCATCGACACGCAGTAGTACTTGCCCTTGGGAAAGCGCGGATCGTTCTCGATCGCGCGATAGGCGTCGGCGTCCTTCCAGGCGCGCTGCGCGGCGTCCTCGATGGCGGCGGGATCGAAAGGCTTCGTCGGTTCAGGCACTGGAATGCGCGGCGGGCCCGCGTTGTTTGCGCAAGTCGTTGATTATACCGGCGCAGGGGCGAAAATCGCCCACAATCCCAGCGCCGCGAACAGGATCGCCGCGACGATGCGCAGCGCACGAAAGGGTATCCGGTGGGCCGCGACGTTGCCGAGGAACACGACCGGGACGTCGGCGACGAGCATGCCCAGCGTGGTCCCGGCCACGACGGCGACGAGGGAGTCGTATCGCGCCGCGAGCAATGCGGTCGCGATCTGCGTCTTGTCGCCCATTTCGGCGAGGAAGAACGCGGTCACGGTGACGACGAAGACGTTGAGCCGCGACTTGGACGCCGGATCGCTGTCGAGCCGGTCGGGCTTGAGGGTCCAGGCGGCGACGACGAGGAAAGCGGCGGCGACCAGCCAGCGCAGGACCTGCGGATCGAGGTGCTGGCGCAGCCAGGCCCCGACGAGGCCGGCGAGCGAATGATTGAAGAGGGTCGCGACCAGGATGCCGGCGACGATCGGCCAGGGCCTGCGATAGCGGGCCGCGAGCAGCAGCGACAGCAGCTGGGTCTTGTCGCCGATCTCGCCCAAGGCGACCACGCCGAAGGAAATGAAGAGCGCGCTGAGCATGTTGGCAAGGGGCTTTCGGGCGGAAGGGGCGGAAGGTGTCGCCGGTCGGGCAAAGCGATCGATGACCGCCGGTCGGGCGGGAACGTGCATACAGCCACCGGCGCCGCCGGAGTGGGGGCGGCGGGGCAGGATCGGGCCGGGAATGCCGCCCGCGCGACCGGTCTCGGGGTCTCGGCCTCGCCGGCGGGGGTCGGATGGCACAATTATACGTTTGCGGGAACCCGCGACGCGGGGGCCGCTCCATTGGCATGACACGCGCCCGATGCGCGGGATGAACCGAATGCAAAGACAGATGTGGCGCCTGCGCGCGATGGCGATCCTCGCCGTCGTGGCCGTGAGCGTCCTCCGAATCACCCTGGCCGCAGCCGCAGCGCCTGCCGGGGGCCACGTCGCGGCCCAGCTCATCGCCGAGCAGACGGCGCTGGTTCCCGGGAGCACGGCGACCGTCGCGCTGCGCCTCGACATCGAGCCCGGCTGGCATACCTACTGGCGCAATCCCGGGGAATCCGGATTGCCGACGACCGTCGCCTGGAAACTCCCGCCCGGATACCGGGCCGGCGACATCGAATGGCCGGCGCCGCGCGCGCTGGTCGCGGGCCCGCTGGTCAACTACGGCTACGAGAATGTCGTGCTCCATCTCGTGCCCATCGTCGTCCCTGCGGATGCCAGGCCCGGAACGACCGCCACGCTCGCCGCGCGCGCCGACTGGCTGGTCTGCCGGGAGACCTGCATCCCCGAAGGCGCCGATCTGTCGCTCGCGCTGCCCGTCGCCCTCTCGGCAACGTCCGATCCGAAGTGGGCCACGCCGATCGCCGACGCGCGCGCCGCCCTGCCGCGACCGCTGCCGCGCTGGCAGGCCAGCGCGGTCGCCGCGGGCGCGACGGTCGCGCTGACGCTGACGCCACCGCCGGGCGCCGCCGATCCGGGCAAGCTGCAGTTCTTCGCGCAGGACGAGCGCCGCATCGCGCCGTCGCTCGCGCAAACCCTCACGCGCCAGGGCGATGGCAGCTACGTGCTGACCCTGCCGGTTGCCAGCGATCTCGCTCCCGGCTTCCAGCGGCTGCAGGGGGTGGTGACGGCCGCGAGCGGCTTCGCCGACGACCAGGGACCGGTCCATGCGATGGCCATCGACGTCGCGCTGTCGGGCACGCCGGCGCCCGGACCGAAGCCACGGGCCGCCGACGCGACGGTCGACTTCTCGAACGCGCCACCGCCGTCCGGGGTCGCCGGTGCCTCGCTCGCGGCCTCGCTGGCTTTCGCGTTCGTCGGTGGCCTGCTGCTGAACCTGATGCCCTGCGTGTTCCCGGTGCTGTCGTTGAAGGCGCTCGGGCTCGCGAGTGCGCGCGGGGCCGAACGGGCGACGATGCGCGCCCAGGGCCTGGCGTTCGCCGCCGGGGTGGTGACGACCTTCGTCGGGCTGGCCGCGCTGCTGATCCTCCTGCGCGGCGCAGGCGAGCAGCTCGGATGGGGTTTCCAGCTGCAGTCCCCGGCGGTGGTGACGGCGCTGGCCGTGCTGTTCTTCGCGCTCGCGCTGAATCTCTCGGGGCTGTTCGAATTCGGGGCGCTCGTCCCCTCGGGCATGGCGACGTGGTCGCATTCGAACCGGCAGGTCGATGCCTTCGCCTCGGGTGTCCTCGCCGTGGTCATCGCCTCGCCGTGCACGGCGCCGTTCATGGGTGCGGCACTCGGCTATGCGCTGGGCGCCGCGCCGCAGGTGACTTTCGGGATCTTCGTGGCGCTCGGCCTCGGGATGGCGCTGCCCTACGCCACGCTCGCCTGGTTCCCCGCGTGGCGCCGCGTGCTGCCGCGGCCGGGGCCGTGGATGGTCCGCCTGAAGCAGCTGCTCGCCTTCCCGCTCTACGGAACCGTCGTGTGGCTGGTGTGGGTGCTGGGCGCGCAGCTCGACAACGACGCCGTGTTGCGCATCGGGGTCGTGCTGGTGACGGTCGCGTTCGCGCTATGGGCCTGGCGCAGCTACCGCGCCGGCGGTGCGCGCGGCTGGGGCGTGGTTGCCGTCGCGGGCGCCCTCGCGGGGCTCGCGATCGCCTGGCCGCTGGTCGGTGGGGCGCACGCCGGACCGCCGATCGACAGCGCGCTGTCGCAATCGGAGGGCGTGCAGGCGCCGGCCGAGGGAACGTGGCTGCCGTACTCGGAGGCGCAAGTCGCCAAGCTCACCGGCGAGGGACGAACGGTGTTCGTCGATTTCACCGCCGCCTGGTGCGTGACGTGCCAGGTGAACGAGCGCTTCGTGCTCCACCGCCCGGAAGTGCGCGAGGAGTTCAAGCGGCGCGGCGTCGTGCTGATGCGCGCCGACTGGACTCGGCGCGATCCGGAGATCACGCGCAGCCTCGCGGCGCTCGGCCGCAGCGGCGTCCCCGTCTACGCGCTCTATCGCCAGGGCCGGCCGCCGCAATTGCTGCCGGAGATCCTGCAGAAGAAGACGGTGCTCGACGCGCTCGCGGCGCTGTAGCCAGAAGCGCTGCCGCGCGGGAGATCGCAGCCGCGGCGCGCGCGGCCAGGCTCTCCCACCGGGCTTCGGTGGCGCAGGGCGCGTCGTCGGGCGGGTCCCGGTGCGGCGGCGCTCGAGGACGTCGAGATCCCGGCGAGGCGGTCGGGCTCGCTTGCCGCCCCACCCGCTTTCCGACGACTGCGCCACAGGCGCCCGGTGCGAGAGCCCCGCCGCGCGCGCCGCGTGATCAGCGCAGCGCGAACGTCAGGCCGAGCGGAACGAAGACGACCGCCAGCAGATTGCCGATCAGCACGATCGACGCGACCTTCGCCGGCTCCTGCTTGAACTGCTCGGCGACCATGAAATTGAGCACTGCCGGCGGCAGGCTGCCGAAGATGATCAGCAGTCCCTGCTGCGTGCGGGTGAGCTCCAGGACCGGCGAGAGCAGTGCCGCGATCGCGATGCCCGTGAGAGGGCAGACGATGCCGCCGATCAGTCCGAGGTGCCAGTCCGCGAGGTTCGCCTCGTACAGGCGCACGCCCAGCGACAGCAGCATCATCGGAATCAGCGCGTCGCCGACGAGCTTGATCGCGACCGACAGCCATTCGGGCATCGGCGGGTGCACGAGGGCGAACGCGAAGCCCAGGACGGTCGAGATCACCATCGGGTTGCGCAGCAGGCTGCCGAACCGGGCGTGGTGGTCGATGATCCACGCGCCCACGGTGAACTGCAGCAGGTTGGAGATCGTGAACAGCGCGACCATCGGCGAGAACCCGGCGGCGCCGTAGGCGAGGACCGCGAGCGGCAGGCCCATGTTGCCGCAGTTGTTGAACATCATCGGCGGGACGAAAGTCCGCGCGCTGGTGTCGAGGAGCCTCGCGAACGGCCAGGCGAGCAGTCCCGAGCCCAGGACGACGCCGACGCTGCCGACCATCAGCATCTTGTTGGCGCCGACGTCGAAGTCCTTGCTGGCCAGCGCCGAGAACACCAGCGCCGGGGCGAGCACGTTCATGCTGATGCGGTTGACCATCGCCATGTCGGGCTTGACCCGCCAGGCATATGCCCAGCCGAAGGCGATGATCGAGAAGACCGGCAGGATGATGCCGAGGATGCGCGCGAGCAATTAGAGGATGTACTGGGCCAGGTTGTCGTCGCCGGCGATCCCGGCCAGCCTGCCGTCGACGTACGCGGCGTCGATGACGATCGTCTCGCCGGTGTGGCGGGACGCGTGGAACGACAGGTCCTCCAGCAGGCGCTCCATCACCGTGTACAGCCGGCGCGCGCCGATGTTCTCCTGCCGCTCGTTGACGGCATGCGCGATCTCGGCAAGGCGGCGGATGCCGTCGGGAGAAAACTGGAGGTGCACCTGCTCGGTGTCGAGCAGGGCCTCGTATTGCCGCGTCAGGCAGGCATCGGTCGCGGTCAGGATGCGCTCGAAATCCCCGACCGACAGCGAATTGAGCTCGACGCGGATCGGAAGGCGACCCTGCAGCTCGGGGATGAGATCCGAGGGCTTCGACAGGTGGAACGCCCCCGACGCGATGAACAGGATGTGATCGGTCTTGATCATTCCGTACTTGGTCGCGACGGTCGTCCCCTCGACCAGCGGAAGCAGGTCGCGCTGCACGCCCTGGCGCGACACATCGGCGCCCTGGGCGTCGCTGCGGGCAGCGATCTTGTCGATCTCGTCGATGAAGACGATGCCGTTCTGCTCGGCAGCCGCGACCGCGCGCTGCTTGATCTCGTCGTCGTTGATGAGCTTCGCGGCCTCGTCGTCGGTCAACTGGCGCAAGGCGTCGGCAACCTTCATCCGGGTGAGCTTGCGCCGGCCGCTGCCCATCTGCTGGAACATGCCCTGAATCTGCGCGGTGAGGTCCTCCATGCCGGGAGGCGCCATGATGTCCATCTGCGGCATCGACGCGGCGACCTCGATCTCGATCTCCTTGTCGTCGAGCTGCCCCTCGCGCAGCATCTTGCGGAATTTCTGGCGCGTCGACGAGTCGACGGGGCGCATGTCGTGGAAGTTCACCTCGCGCGCCGGCGGCAGCAGCACATCCAGGATGCGCTCCTCCGCGGCATCGGCGGCGCGATCGCGGACGACCCGCGTCTCCGCCTCGCGCGTCTGCTTGACCGCGACCTCGACCAAGTCGCGCACGATGGTGTCGACGTCGCGGCCGACATAGCCGACTTCGGTGAACTTGGTCGCCTCGACCTTGACGAACGGCGCGTCGGCGAGTCGCGCGAGGCGGCGCGCGATCTCGGTCTTGCCGACGCCGGTGGGGCCGATCAGCAGGATGTTCTTGGGGGTGATTTCCTGCCGCAGCGGTTCCTGAACCTGCTGGCGGCGCCACCGGTTGCGCAGTGCAATGGCGACCGCGCGCTTGGCCGCGTCCTGCCCGACGATGTGCTTGTCGAGCTCGGAGACGATTTCTTCCGGCGTCATCGGCAGGGGCATGGCTCGAGGGCTTGCTGGGCCAAACGGAACGCCGCCGGTCGCGCGGCGGTCTGGCGGGTGGAGGGGTGTCGCGACATTGTACGCTGCGACACCGCCGCACTATTCACGGGATGCGCAGCGCCGCCGCGCACCGGGCGCGCGCCGGCGGAGGGCCGCGACGAGGGTTTCCGCGTCGTGTTCTCCTCACGGCGGTCGCCTCGCGATGGTCCGCCCGCGGTGATCCCTGCAGGGTGGTCCCCGCAGGGTGATCCCGTATCATCCCGATTTGGATCGAGCGAGGTTCGCCACGATGGATGGACGCGAAGAGCATGCCCAAGGATCGCCGCGCCTATGGCGGTGCATGTCGCCGCGCTTGACGCCGCGGCTTCCGCAGCCGGGCTGCAGGAAGCTGCGCGCGGCGCTCGTTCGGTCCCTGGCACGGCACGCGCGCTTGGCGGGGATGTCGTTGCTGACCGGACTCGCCCTCGCCGGCTGCGCGACGTCGGGAGGGGCGGCCCACGGTCCCGAATCGTCGGGGCCCGCCGGGGTCGTCAGGCCGGGTCTGGGCGAGGTGGCGACGCTGCGCGCGATCGGCGGCTCCGCCGTGAATGGCAAGGTGCGCGTGGTGGACAAGGGCGACGGCGCGGTGGTGACGGTTGCCGCGTTCAACCTGCCGATCGGCGAATTCCGGATCGCGATCCACCAGAACCCGAACTGCACCTCGCCCAACGGATTTTCCGCCGGGCCCGCGTGGGCGCCGCCCGATTCCGGGCGCAAGCCGGCCGACCTCGTGCCGACGCTTCGCGCCAACTCGAGCGGCACCGCGCAGGCATCGGTGAAGGTCGAGGGATTGCGCGCCACGGGCGTGAACGGCGTCGCAGGACGAAGCGTGGTCGTCTATGCTGGATCCAGGGTCACCGAAGCGCGCCCCGACGTCCCGAACGAGCGCATCGCCTGCGGCGTGTTCGACGTCGCCGAGCCCTTCCAATTCTGACCGCGACCTCCGGAGAGCGCGCCCATGGGATTCCTTGCCGATCGCCGTCTGCTGATAACCGGCGTCCTGTCGACCCGATCGATCGCCTACGGCGTCGCCAGGGCCTGTCATCGCGAAGGTGCGGTCCTCGCGTTCACCTACGCCAGCGAGGACCTGAAGGATCGCGTGGTCAAGGTCGCCGCCGAATTCGGCAATTGCCCGGTGCTCCCTTGCGACGTCGCCTCCGACGAGCAGATCGCATCGCTGTTCGAGCGCCTGCGCGGCGAATGGGGCGGTCTCGATGGATTGCTGCACTCGATCGCGTTTGCGCCGCGCGAGGCCCTGTCGGGCGATTTCCTGGAGGGCATGTCGCGCAGCGCCTTCGCGACCGCACACGACATCTCGAGCTACAGCTTTGCCGCGCTGGCCAAGCAGGCGCGGCCGCTCCTCGCCGGCCGCAATGCCTCGCTGCTGACGCTGTCCTATCTGGGCGCAGTGCGGGCGGTCACCAACTACAACGTCATGGGGCTCGCCAAGGCGAGCCTCGAAGCCAACGTGCGCTATCTCGCCGCCGCGCTCGGGCCCGAGGGCACGCGGGTCAATGCGATCTCGGCGGGTCCGATCAAGACCCTGGCGGCCGCCGGGATCGGCGGTTTCTCCAAGATCCTCCACTTCGTCGAGCAGACCGCGCCGTTGCGCCGAAACGTGACCATCGACGAGGTCGGGAATGTCGCGGCGTTCTACTTCTCGCCGCTGTCCTCGGCGATCACCGGCGAGGTGACCTACGTCGACGCCGGTTTCTCCAACGTCGCCGCCGGACTCGGCGGACAGTGACCGGCGCGGGCGCCCGCGTCGCGGCGCTGCCTGGCCGGACGATCGTGTCGGCATGGGCATGAATTCGCGAACCTTCGACGCCGTCGTCATCGGCGCCGGTCACAATGGCCTGACCTGCGCGGCGTATCTCGCTGGCGCCGGGCTGTCGGTCTGCGTCGTCGAGCGTCGCGATGTCGTGGGCGGGGCCGCCGTCACCGAGGAGTTCCATCCGGGATTCCGCAATTCGACCGCGAGCTACACGGTGAGCCTGCTCGCGCCGCAGGTGATCGCCGAGCTGAATCTCGCCGCGCACGGCCTGACGATCGTCAAGCGGCCGTTGTCGAACTTCCTGCCGCTGCCGGGCGAGCGGAGCCTCAAGGTCGGCGGCGGGATCGCGGCGACGCAGGCCGAGGTTGCGAAGTTCTCGCAACGGGATGCGGCGCGCCTTCCGGACTACTACGCGATGCTTTCGCGCGTGGCCGACGTCCTGCGCGGCCTGCTGCACGTGACGCCGCCGAACCTCGGTGGCGGACGCGGGGAGCGGCTGGCGCTGGCCCTCGATGCCTGGCGGGCGTCGAAGCCCTTTCGCGCACTGGACCGCAGCGGCCAGCGGGACGTGCTCGACCTCTTCACCAAGAGCGCCGGCGAGCTCCTCGATCGCTGGTTCGAGTCCGATCCGATCAAGGCCGCCTTCGGCTTCGATTCGGTCGTCGGCAATTTTCAGAGTCCCTACGCGCCGGGCTCGGCCTATGTGCTGCTGCACCACGTGTTCGGCGAAGTGAACGGCGAGGCCGGGCAGTGGGGCCACGCGCTGGGCGGCATGGGCGCGATCACCCAGGCGATGGCCAGGGAATGCGCGGCGCGCGGCGTGTCGATCCGGACCTCCAGCGCGGTCGCGCGGGTGATCGTCGAGCAAGGGCGCGCCGCAGGGGTCGAACTCGCGAGCGGCGAGACGATTCGTTCCCGGCGTGTCGTCGCCAACGTCAATCCCCGGCTGCTGTTCGGCGAACTCGTCGCCCCCGAGCACGTCGACGCCGACTTTCGCCATCGCATCGACGGCTATCGCTGCGGCTCGGGGACGTTCCGGATGAACGTGGCGCTCTCCGAGCTGCCGGATTTCAGGTGCCTGCCCGGTGCGACGCCGCAGGCGCATCACGGCGCAGGCATCGTCATCGCGCCTTCCCTCGCGTACATGGAGCGGGCCTATTTCGACGCCAGGCTCCGCGGTTGGTCGCGCGAGCCCATCGTCGAGATCCTGATCCCGTCGGTCGTCGATCCGTCGCTCGCGCCACCCGGCAAGCACGTCGCGAGCCTCTTCTGCCAGCACGTGCACCCTTCGATCGGCGAGCTGCGGCGCGGGACGACCTGGGACGACCATCGCGACGAGGTTGCCGACCTGATGATCGCCACCGTCGATCGCGTCGCGCCCAATTTCGGGCGCAGCGTCATCGGGCGCCGTGCGCTGTCGCCGCTGGATCTGGAGCGCGAGTTCGGCCTCGTCGGCGGCGACATCTTCCATGGCGCGCTGGCGCTCGACCAGCTGTTCTCGACGCGACCGGTGCTGGGCAATGCCGATTACCGGATGCCGGTGCCGGGTCTCTATCTTTGCGGCGCCGGCGCGCATCCGGGCGGGGGCGTCACCGGCATACCGGGGCGCAATGCCGCGCGAGAGATCCTGAAGGATGCCAAGCGCGGCCGGCGCGTCGAAAGGAAGCGCGAAGCCGGCCGATAAGCCGGGTTCTGTTACGGCGCACGGAGTCCGTGCGCTATGACCGTCATTCCTCTAGGCCCGGCGTTGCCGCCGGGCTCGAGCCGCCTACCCGCGGACTCGGCGAGCAGCGTCGTCGTCCGCCTATTTGGCGTTGCTCCGGATGGAGGTTGCCGCGTTTCACCCGCCTCCGTGTGACCGGAGGCGACTCGTCTCTGTGGCCCTGTTCCTCGCCTTCGCCTTGGCCGCGAGGCCTCGGCTATTGCGGCCGGGCGTTACCCGGCATCCTGCTCTGTGGAGCCCGGACTTTCCTCTCCCCTCGACGCTTGCGCGACGAAGGCAGCGACGATCTGACCGGCTTCGCAGTCGACATTGTAGAGGTTTCGCGCCCGCGGCGCCCGGCGTTCACGCACGGGCCCGCGGGGCGGGGCATGGCTGTTCGCTCGGAGTGCGCAATCGCCGGCCTGCGGGTCCCGGCGCGCCATCGCTCGAGGACACCGTGCAGGATGTGTCGCGATCGGGCTCGCTCGCCGCGCCACCCGCGACGGCCGTCGCGCACGCTCGCGCTCGCCATGCCCCGCCCCGCGGGCCCCTGCCAGTCGGCGCCGCGTCGACGGAGCGCGGGGTGGCGGCCATTGCCCCAAGGTGCCTGCGGCGCAGTCGTCGCAAAGCGGGTGGCTCGTGCGCGGCGACTCGTGGGTTGAGTCGCCGCCGCGAGCCGGGACCCGCGCGACGACGCGGGTGTGCCGCCGAAGCCTTGGGGCAATGGCCGCCAACGTGCGCCAACGCAGGAAATGTGCACGCAGGAAATGTGCACGCAGGAATTGCGCGCGCGGGAGTCGTGCGCGCGGGAAGGCCGCTCGCGAGCCGATTGGGTCGGCCGCGGCTACTCGGGTTCGACCGCGCCGACGCGCCAGCGCAGCTCCTCGCCCGCGCGCAGGGGGACGATCGTCCCGGCGCCGAACGGCAGGGCGTCCGGCACGCGCCAAGCCTCGCGGTGCAGCGTGATCGACTCCCGGTTCGGCGCAAGTCCGTAGAAGGCGGGTCCGTGCACGCTGGCAAATCCCTCGAGCCGGTCGAGTGCGCCGGCGTCCTCGAAGGCCTCGGCGTAGAGCGCGAGGGCGACCGGCGCGCTGTAGCAGCCGGCACATCCGCAGGCGTTCTCCTTGGTGTCGCGCGCGTGCGGCGCGGAATCGGTCCCGAGGAAGTATTTCGGGCTGCCCGACGTCGCCGCCGCGACCAGCGCCTGCCGATGCGTCTCGCGCTTGAGCACCGGCAGGCAGTAGAGGTGCGGGCGCAAGCCGCCTGCGAACAGCGCGTTGCGGGAGTACAGCAGGTGCTGCGGCGTGATCGTCGCGGCGACGTTGGCGGGCGCCTCGCCGACGACCTCGGCGGCCTCGCGGGTCGTGATGTGCTCGAGGACGACGCGCAAGCCGGGGAAATCCCGCAGGATCGCGGTGAGCTCGCGGTCGATGAACGCGCGCTCGCGGTCGAACACGTCGACGCCGGGGTCGGTCACCTCACCGTGAATCGCGAGCACCAGCCCGTGCCGTTCCATGGCGGCGAGTGCCGGATAGGCGCGCTCGAGCGCGGTCACGCCCGATTCCGAATTCGTGGTCGCTCCCGCGGGGTAGTACTTGACGGCGTGGACGAAGCCGCTCGCCTTGGCGCGGGCGATCTCGTCGGCCGAGGTCGCGTCGGTCAGGTACAGCGTCATCAGGGGCTCGAAGCCGCTGTCGGCGGCGAGCGCGGCGACGGCGGCGAGGATCCGGTCGCGATACGCGGCGGCCGCCGCCACGGTCGTCACCGCCGGCTTGAGATTGGGCATGACGATTGCTCGCCGGAACACCGCTGCGGTCGCCGGGGCGACGGCGCGCAGCGCCGGCCCGTCGCGCAGGTGGACGTGCCAGTCGTCAGGTCGGGTCAGCTTGAGGGAAGTGGGCATCGGAACGCCTTGTTTTGTCGGGATTATAGGGGGCGAGCCCGCCGGCCGGGCACCCCGCCCCCCGCCTGGTTTTCCCGAGGTCGCTCTGGGGCGGCCTACGGGTTATAATGTCCAATTTGCCGCGGGCAACGCGCGGCCTCCGGTGCAAGCCCGGAGCCGTGTCGCTACGACGTTACGGATGGATAGAAGCATGGCAGCCAAAACCGCAACCGCCGTCAAGAAACAGCCGCGCGAGCTGACCGAGGAGGAAATCCTCAAGGCTCCCGAGAAGGACTACATGAACGAGGCCCAGCTCGCATTCTTCAAGAAGCGGCTGATGGACATTCGCGACCAGATCCTGCGCAACGCCGACGATACCGGCGAGCACCTGCGCGAGAACGAGATCACGACGGATCCTTCCGACCGGGCGACCCTGGAGGAGGAGTACACGCTCGAGCTGCGCACCCGCGACCGGGAACGCAAGCTGCTCAAGAAGGTCGAAAAATCGCTGCGGATGATCGACGACGGCTCCTACGGCTATTGCGAGGAGACCGGCGAGCCCATCGGCGTTCCGCGGCTGATCGCACGGCCGATGACGACGCTGTCGATCGAGGCCCAGGAACGCCGCGAGCGGGTCCAGAAGCTCTACGGCGACTGATCCCGCGCGCGACCCGGCTCACGGGGCGCTTGCGTTGCCGCCAGCGGCAACGCAAGCGATTCGCCGTCGAAGTCGCCCCGTCTTTCCAATCCATTGACCGAAGGAGCCCGCCGATATGTTCACGCTGCCGCCCCTGCCCTATGCCGACAACGCGCTCGATCCGGTGATCACTGCGAACACGCTGTCGTTCCACTACGGCAAGCATCACAAGACCTACGTCGACAATCTGAACAACCTGGTCAAGGGCACCGACTACGAGACCGCGGCGCTCGAGAAGGTCATTGCGGACACCGCAGGCAAGGCCGACAAGGCAGGCCTGTTCAACAACGCCGCCCAAATCTGGAACCACACGTTCTACTGGAACAGCCTGAAGCGCGGCGGCGGCGGCAAGCCGGCGGGTCGGCTGGCGGCGATGATCGATTCGGACCTCGGCGGGTATGACAACTTCCGCAAGGATTTCGCCGCCAACGCGGTCTCGCAGTTCGGATCGGGCTGGGGCTGGCTGGTGGTCGAGGGTGGCAAGCTCAAGATCGTCAAGACCGGCAATGCCGAGGTGCCCCTGACCAAGGGTCAGACCCCGTTGCTCACCATCGACGTGTGGGAGCACGCGTATTACCTCGATTACCAGAACCGGCGAGCCGATTACGTCAACGCTGTAATCGACAAGTTGCTCAACTGGGATTTCGCAGCCGAAAACCTCGGCCGCGGCTGATCGGGCGCTTCGCTCTCCCCTGGCGTGTGCAACGGCCGGTCTTCCGGCCGTTGTCATCTGGGCAACGGAATCCGGGCGATACCCGCCTGAATCGGCGCCTCGCTTGTCCCGAGGGGGATGCAAGGCCATAATCAGCATCCTTATTCCAACGGCATACTGCCCGGGATGGCAATTTTCGGAAAAGCGTCGGCCAGGAAGTCGGCGGCTGCGAAGGCGTCGGCCGGATCGCCTCCGCCGAAGCCTCCGCATGTCGTGTCGGCGCGCGAGCTCGCTGCCCAGGCGGCAGGCCGCAAGGCCGGAAAATCGCCTGCCTATGAGCCGCTGGGCGAGTCCAGCCTGCGCGGCGCGAGCATCATCGACTGGTCGACGGCGCCGGCGGCGATCGAGGTCGCGCAGGCCAATCCCGGGCTGTGCGAGGTCCTCGAGAACGCGGCGCTCCTCTATGCGAGCGGTCAGGAGCGGGCCGCGCGGCCGGTGCTGGAGCAGGGCGTCCAGACCGACCCCGAGGCCCGCCAGTCGCCGCTCGCCTGGCTTGCGCTCTTCGACCTGCTGCAGCGCGAGAACGACCGCGCGGCATTCGATCAGCTGGCGATGAACTACGTCCTCCAGTTCGAGAGCTCGGCGCCCTCATGGGACACGACGGCGCAGCCGCAGGCCGATGACAAGGGGCAGGGCGGCTACATCGCGATCACCGGCAAGCTCTCGTCGGGAAGCGGCGCCCAGCTCGACGGGTTGAGGCGCGCGCTCGCGAAATGCGTCGTGCGCGCCAGGATCGATCTGGCATCGGTCACCGGCTTCGACGACGAAGGCGCCCGCATGCTCGCCCACGAGCTTGCACGCGCGCGCCGCCAGCGGATGGAGCTCGCGATCCAGCGGCCCGACAAGCTCGTCGCGGCGCTCGAAGAGGCGGTCGCCAAGGGCAGGGACGGCGGAGAGGGCGCATGGCTGCTGTCGCTCGAGCTCATGCAGTGGCATCACGATCAGGCAGGCTTCGACGACCGGGCGGTGGAGTACGCGATCGCCTTCGAGCTCTCGCCGCCGTCGTGGGAACCTCCGCCGCGCAGCCAGCAGCGCAGCGCGGGGGGCGAATCCGCCGCCGAGGCGGCGTCGGCGCCGCCCGCGGCGGAAGCGCCGAAGGCGGCGCAGGACGCCGAGACCCTGGTCTGGGAAGGCGCGATCGTCGGCGCTGCACCGATGCACCTCGCGCAGCTCGACCAGTTCGCCGCGCAGCGTGACGTCGTCACCGTCGACATGAGCGCGGTCCAGCGCATCGATTTCGTCTGCGCAGGCGCGCTCCTGAATTCCATCCTCCGCATCGAGGGCCAGCACAAGGTGGTGCAGATCGTCGGCGCGACGCCGATCGTGCGCGCGCTGCTGCTCCTGATCGGTGTGTCGCCGCGCCATTTCCTCAAGAAGGTCGAGTGAAGGAAGGGTGATGGCGTCGTGACGGGCGAGGTCTTCCATGGAACGACGATCCTGTCGGTGCGGCGCGCCGGCAGGGTTGCGCTGGGTGGCGATGGCCAGGTCACGCTGGGCCAGGTCGTGATCAAGGCGACGGCGAGGAAGGTGCGGCGCCTCTATCACGGCAAGGTCCTCGCGGGATTCGCGGGTGCGACCGCGGACGCGTTCACGCTGTTCGAGCGCTTCGAGGGCAAGCTCGAGAAGCACCAGGGACACCTGACGCGCGCCGCCGTCGAACTGGCCAAGGACTGGCGGTCCGATCGCATCCTGCGCCGGCTGGAAGCGATGCTCGCCATCGCCGACCAGACGGCGTCCCTGATCGTCACCGGCAACGGCGACGTGCTCGAGCCCGAGCACGGGATCGTCGCCATCGGCTCGGGGGGTGCGTACGCGCAGGCCGCGGCGCGCGCCCTGCTCGACAACACCGAGCTGCCGGCGGCCGAGATCGTCGCCAAGTCGCTGTCGATCGCCGGGGACATCTGCATCTACACCAACCAGCAGATCGTCGTCGAAACCCTGCCCGAATGAGCGACCAGGCCGCGAGTCGCGACGTCGTCATTGCCGGTGCGGGTCTTGTCGGCCTGGCGCTCGGGGCGGCGCTCGCCCGGGCCGGGCTCGCCGTGACGCTGGTCGACCGCGGGCCGCTGGCCGCGGCGGAAACCGACGGCTGGGACGTTCGTGTCTACGCGATCAGCCCGGGCAGCGCGTCGTTCCTGCAGGCCATCGGGGCGTGGCAGGGCCTGTCCTGCGAGCGCGTCGCGGCAATCGAGTCGATGCGCATCGAGGGCGATCGCGGCGCGACACTGTCCTTCTCCGCCTACGAACTGGGCGAGCGGGCGCTCGCCTGGATCGTCGAGGAACGCGCACTGCGCGCCGCGCTGCTGCTGCAGGCGCATGCCGCGGGCGTCGATGTCGTCGCCGGCGGGCGCTTCGCGAAGCTCGCCTGGTCGGCAACCGAGGGCACGCTGGCGCTCGACGATGGCCGCAGCTATTCGGGCCGGCTGATCGTCGGGGCGGACGGCCTGAATTCCTGGGTGCGGCACGCGGCCGGGCTCCTTGCCGAGCCGCGGGACTACGGGCAGCAGGGCGTGGTCGCGAATTTTGCATGCGAGCACGCGCATCACGGATGCGCACGGCAATGGTTCCGCGACGACGGCGGCGTGCTCGCCTGGCTGCCGCTGCCGGGCCGGCGCGTCTCGATCGTCTGGTCGGCGCCCGACGATCTGGCGCGGGAACTCATGGCGCTGCCGCAGGACGAATTCTGCGCAAGGGTGATGGCCGCCGGGAGCAATGCGCTGGGTACGCTGACGCTGATCACGCCGCCGGCCGCATTCCCGCTGCGCGCGCTGCGCCTGCCGACGTCCGTCGCCCACCGCATGGCGCTCGTCGGAGACGCCGCCCACGGTGTCCACCCGCTCGCCGGGCAGGGTGTTAACCTTGGCTTCGGGGACGCGCAGGCGCTGGCAATGGTGCTGGCGGAGCGCGGCCCGGTCGCCGATGCCGGCGCACCGGTCCTGCTCGAGCGCTTCGCACGGCGCCGGGCGGAGCCCGTGCTGGCCATGCAGACGGTCACCGACGGGCTCGCGCGCCTGTTCGGCGCACGGGCCCCCTGGCTGCGGACGCTGCGCAACGCCGGACTTTCCGCCGTCGACAGGCTTCCGATCATCAAGCAGGCGCTGGCGCAGTCGGCGCTGCGATAGACGCAATTTCCGGAGAATCGAATGTACAAGACCCGCTGGTCGACGCTGTCCTGCATTGTCGCGATCGCCGCTGCCGCATGCGTGATGCCGGCCGCCCTCGCGCAGGCGCCCGCATCGCAGGCGCCTTCGGCAACGCCTGCCGCCGCACCGACGCCCGGCGAAACCCCGGATGTGGCGGCGGTGCGCAAGCTGGTGGCGCAGAAGTTCCCCGGCGCCGAGATCAGCCACGTCGCCAAGAGCGGCTACCTCGGACTCTACGAGGTGATGCTCGGCGATCAGCTGATCTATACCGACCCCGCGGTCGCCTATGTCTTCGTCGGCTCGGTCTACGACACGGCGACCAAGACGAACCTGACCGAGGCCCGGTCGCGCAAGCTCAACCGCGTCGCGGTGGGCAAGCTGCCGCTGGACCTCGCGTTCAAGCGCGTCAAGGGTGACGGATCGCGGACGATCTACCTGTTCTCCGACGCCGATTGCCCGTTCTGCCATCGCCTCGAGAAGGAGATGCAGGGCCTCGACAACGTCACCGTCTACACGTTCCTGTTCCCGATCGACCAGCTCCACCCCGACGCCGCGCGCAAGTCGAAGATCCTGTGGTGCGCGCCCGATCGGGCGAAGGCCTGGGACACCTATTTCGCAACGGGCAAGCTCCCCGACAACAAGGGTGATTGCGGGGATCCGGTCGCCAAGACGCAGGCGCTCGGCGCGTCGCTGCACATCAATGCGACGCCGACCCTGATCTTCGCCGACGGCACGATGATTCCGGGCGCCCTGCCGCTGCCGCAGCTCGAGAAGGAGATCGCGAGCGCGCAGGCCGACCTCAAGCGCAACGGCGCCCAGGCCAAGTAGCGGGCGCTCGATGCACGCCGCAGTCGTCACCGGGGTGTCGAAGGGCCTCGGCGAGGCGGTCGCCGCGCTGCTGCTCGCGCAGGGCTTCCGGGTCGTCGGCGTCGGACGCAGGCCGTCGCCGCGGCTTGCGGGCGGCGGCTATCGCTTCGTCACCTGCGACCTCGCCGACGTCGCGGCGATCGACGCTGCCCTCGAAGGGCCGTTCGCGGAGCTCGCGGCGGCGAGCCACGCGAGCGTGTGCCTGTTCAACAACGCCGCGAGCGCGGAGCCGGTCGGCGTGCTCGGCCGCCTCGACGCCGCCGGCATCGGGGCGTCGCTCGCCGTCAATCTGGCGGCGCCGACGGCGATCGCCAACCGGTTCTGCCGCGCCTTCGTCGACCGGGACGTCGACTCGCGGATCATCAACGTGTCCTCGGGGGCGGCGCAGTCGGCCATTCCCGGGGCGTCGCTGTACTCGATCGCCAAGGCGGGGCTCGAGATGCTGACCCGCTCGCTCGCCGTCGAGCACCCGTCGCCACGGTTCCGGGCGATCACCCTGCGCCCGGGCATCATCGACACGCCGATGCAGACGTTCATCCGGTCGCAGCCATCGGAGCGACTGCCCAGCGTCGCCATGTTCCGCGATTTCCATGCGTCGGGAAGGCTGGTGCCGCCCGATGTCGCCGCCGCGAAGATCGTCGATCGCCTGGTGCTCGCCGAGATCGAGCACGGACGCACCTACAGCTACGCCGAGCTCTGAGCGTCGACGCCGCGCCCCGCCTCCGCCAGGCGGTCCAGTTCGGCGACGAGTTCGCCGGGCGATCCGACGATCCGGTCCGCGGCGGCGAGCTCGCCGGGCGAGCCATAGCCCCACAGCACGCCGATCGCCGCCACGCCGTTGGCGCGGGCGGCCGTCACGTCGCCTGCGCGGTCGCCGATCATCACGGCGTCCTGCGGCGCGATGCCCTCCTGCGCAAGCAGATGGGCGAGCAGCAGCGACTTGTCGTCGTGACGCCCGTCGAGCCCCGGGCCATAGACGCCCTCGAAATGCGGGTCGAGGCCGAAGTGCGCGACGATGCGGCGGGCGAAAGTCAGAGGCTTCGCCGTGCAGACGAACATCCTCGTGCTTCGCGCCGCCAGGGTCTCGAGCATGCGCTCGATCCCGTCGTAGACGACGTTCTCGCGCCAGCCGATGCTCGCATAGCGCTCGCGGTAGTGCGCGACCGCGAGCTCCACGCGCGCCGCGTCAGTCGTCTCGAGCAGGCGCGCGAACGACTCGCGCAGCGGCGGGCCCACGCAGGCGCGCAGCGTCTGCTCGTCGGGCGGCGCTGCGCCGAGGCGCGACAGCGCGTGACCGATCGATGCGGATATTCCCGCGTAGTTGTCGGTCAGCGTGCCGTCGAGGTCGAACAGCAGCGTCGGCGCGCGGGTCATCGCAGCGGCGGGCGCACCAGGATCCGGTAGCGGATGATCGCGCCCGGAGGGCCGGCTTCCCAGGTCATGCAGTAACGGTGGGCGATCAGCACCTCGTAGGTCCCGCTGGCCGACGCCGACGGACCGCGCACGACAGGCATCAGCACGTTGCTCCCCTCGCGATAGCCGATGGCGAATTTCAGCGGATCGCTGCTGTCGTATTGGTAGTCGACGCGATCGCCGGAGGTCAGCCGGACGCATTCCTCGTGAACCGCGTAGGGCGCGATCACGGTGCGCGGGACCACGTGCGGCACGCCTGGGGTGATCACCGGCGCCGATGCGCAGCCGCAGAGCGCGAGCGCCAGCAGTGCGACCGTCGCCTGCCGTTCGTGCGCGATCATCGCCACGCTGCGAGCTCGCGGCGAACGCGCGGCCGCTCGACCTTCCAGTCTTCGGCAAGCATCGCGAAGCGCACGTGGTCGCGCCAGCGGCCGGCGATCTTGACGTAGCGCCGCGAATAGCCTTCTCGCGTGAATCCTATGCGCTCGAGCAGCGCCAGCGAGCGCACATTGGCCGGCTGGACGTTGGCCTCGACCCGGTGCAGGCGCAAGTGGCGAAACGCGATGTCGATGGCGAGCGCGAGGCCCTCGGTCATGTAGCCGTGGCCCGCGAGCGGCGCGAAGCCGTAGTAGCCGACGTAGGCGCTGCGGAAGACGCCGCGGACGATCTCGGAGAAGTTGAACACGCCCGCGAGCGCATCGTCCTCGTTGCGCAGCACCAGGAAGCCGACGTGGATGGGCGAGGCATTGGCCGGGGAGTAGCGTGCGACGTAGGCCGCATAGGCGGCGGGGGTCTCCGGCGCGTGGACCCAGCGCGCGTGGAGCGCCCGGGATGCGCGCGCGCCGGCGATGAAGGCTTGCTGGTCGACGCGTTTCGGGGGGCGCAGATGAACCCGGTTGCCGGTGATCGTCGCCCGTTTCGGGTGCGTTGGCATAATGGCGATTTTATCGCGACAGGACGCGACGCATGACTGCGTGGATCGAGGGCCGTGTCACGGGCCGCAGGCAATGGACGCAGAGCCTGTTCTCGCTGCAGGTCGAGGCGCCCGCGCTCACGTTCACCGCGGGCCAGTTCGCGCGCCTGGCGCTCCCGGCGCCGCCCGGGTCCAAGGAACCGATGGTCGGGCGTCCCTACTCGTTCGTGAATCCCCCGTCCGCGCAGCCGCACGAGTTCTATTTCATCATCCTGCCCGAAGGGCCGCTCTCGCCCAGGCTCGCCGTCCTGAACCCCGGCGACAGCGTCTGGCTGGCGCCCCGGGCCAACGGCTTCTTCAGCATCTCGGAGACGGCGGAGGCTGAGTCGCTGTGGTGCCTGTCGACCGGCACCGGCATCGGACCGTTCCTGTCGATGCTGCGCACCGACGAGCCCTGGGTGAAGTTCCGGCAGGTCGTCCTCGTGCATTCGGTTCGCTACGCCGAGGAGCTCACCTATCGCGACGAGATCGCGGGCGTCGGGCGCGCCCGCCCGGGTGCGTTCCACTACATCCCGATGGTGAGCCGGGAGCCGCACCCCGACGCGCTCGCGGGCCGCATCCCGCAGGCGATCGAGGATGGTCGGCTCGAGGGACGCGCCGGGATCCCTCTGACGCCGGAGAACGCGCACGCGATGCTCTGCGGCAATCCGGCGATGGTCGAGGACGTGCAGAAGGTGCTCGCGACCCGCGGCATGCGCCGGCACCGGCGCAAGGAGCCCGGGCACATCCCCCTCGAGACCTACTGGTAGGTGTCCAAGGGGCAGCCGGGCGGGCCGGGCGCGCGCGCCCGAAGTCCGTCAACGCCGGCCTGCGGATCCCGGTGCACCATCGCTCGAGGACAACCTGCAGCGGACGTCGCAGTCGGGCTCGCTCGCCGCACCACCCGCGACGGCCGGCACTCCCACGGGCGTTTCACCCGCCAGGCCCCTGCTGCCCCCGGACTGATCGGTGCCGACTCGATCCGCGGCGACTCGATCGGTGCCGACTCGAAACCGTGGTCCTCCCCGGTTTCCATGCGCCCTCGATGGTCACGATCGATGCTGCCGCGGCGGCTGGCGCGCCGAGGGGGACGGTCGCGAAGGACGCCTGCGGCGCAGTCGTCGCACAGCGGGTGGCTCGTGCGCGGCCAGTCGTGGCTTGACTGGCCGCCGCGAGCCGGG
>JBLMVY010000220.1:0-4610 GCA_050256935.1 Candidatus Levyibacteriota bacterium
CGCCGTCGCCGTCACCATCGGCGCCGGCGGGTCGGTCCCCCGCGCGTCCGGCAGCGCCGGCGAAGGGCAGCGGCTATCCGCAGTAGCCGCAGGCGCTCGCAGCGGCGATGAAGCTCGTCACCTGGAACGTCAATTCGCTGAACGGCCGGCTGCCGCGGCTTCTCGACTGGCTGGTTGCGAACGCACCCGACGTCGTCTGCCTGCAGGAGACCAAGCTGGAGGACGCCAGGTTCCCGGTCGAGGCGCTGCTGCAGGCAGGCTATGCCTCGGCGTTCGCCGGACAGAAGACCTACAACGGCGTCGCGATCCTCACCCGCGCCGGGCTCGCGGTCGCCGATGTCGCGCAGGGCATCGACGGCTTCGACGACGCGCAGAAGCGCGTCATCGCGGCGACGGTCGAAGGCGTCCGGGTCATCTGCGTGTACGTTCCCAACGGCCAGGCGGTCGGCTCGGACAAGTATGCGTACAAGCTCGACTGGTGCCACGCCGCGGCGGCACATCTGCGCGACGCGCTGGCGCGGCATCCGCGGCTCGCGGTGGCGGGCGATTTCAATGTCGCGCCCGACGACCGCGACGTCCACGATCCCGCGCTCTGGGAAGGACAGGTGCTCTGCTCGCCGCCCGAGCGCGCGGCGTTCCGCGAATTCCTCGCTGCCGGGCTGAAGGACAGCTTCCGGCTGTTCGAGCAGCCGCCCAACGTGTTCAGCTGGTGGGACTACCGGCAGCTCGCGTTTCCCAAGAACCGCGGCCTGCGCATCGACCACATCCTGCTCTCCGAACCGCTCGCCGCGAAGTGCACGTCGTCGCGGATCGACCGCAATGCGCGCAAGGGGGAGAAACCCTCGGATCACGCGCCGGCGCTGGTCGAGCTCGCCCTGCGCTGAGTTCCGGGCGGCGCCGCACGGGGTGACCCGCGGCGCGGAAGTGCGCTAGGCGTGCTCGCCCTTGCGCAACTCGGCCTCCATGCCGAGTTCCTGGATCTTGCGGGTCAGGGTGTTGCGCCCCCATCCCAGCCACGCCGCGGCTTCCATCCGATGCCCGCCGGTGTGCGCGAGCGCGCGGCGGATCAGCGTCTTCTCGAACTCGCGCTCCAGCCGGTCGCCGACGCCGCGCTCCCCGCGGGCGAGTGCGGTCGCGAGCTCGCGGTCGAGCGCCTGCTGCCAGTTGCCGTCGCCCGCCGGCAATGGCGCGCCGCCGCCACGAACCTCGAGCGGCAGGTCCGCGACCTCGACGCGCTGGCCGGGGGCCATGACCGTGATCCAGTGACAGATGTTCTCGAGCTGGCGCACGTTGCCGGGGAAGTGGAACGCGGCCAGCACCTCGAGCGCTTCCGTGGAGAACACCTTGGGCTCGACCGCGAGATCGCGCGCGCTCTTCTGGAGGAAATGCCGCGCCAGCGGCGCGATGTCCTCCCGCCGTTCGCGCAGCGCGGGAAGGCGCAGGCGCACGACGTTCAGGCGGTGCATCAGGTCCTCGCGGAACAGCCCCTGCCGCACGCGCTCCTCGAGATTCTGGTGCGTCGCCGCGATGATGCGCACGCTCGACCTCTGCGGTGCGTGACCCCCGACGCGGTAGTACTCGCCGTCCGCGAGCACGCGCAGCAGGCGCACCTGCAGGTCGGCCGGCATGTCGCCGATCTCGTCGAGGAACAGCGTGCCGCCCTCGGCCTGCTCGAAACGACCCCGGCGCATCGTCTGCGCCCCGGTGAACGCCCCGCGCTCGTGGCCGAAGAGCTCGGACTCGAGCAGATCCTTGGGAATCGCCGCGGTGTTGATCGCGACGAAAGGTCCTGCGGCGCGCGGACTGTGGCGGTGCAACGCGCGGGCGACGAGCTCCTTGCCCGTTCCCGACTCGCCGGTGATGAGCACGGTGGCCGCGGATTGCGACAGCCTGCCGATCGCCCGGAACACTTCCTGCATCGCGGGCGCCTGGCCGAGGATCTCGGGCGCCTCCGGCGCCGCGGCATGCGCCGCAGGCAGCTTGCGCGTCTCGCTCGCCGCGCGCCGGATCAGCGCGATCGCGTGGTCGACGTCGAAAGGCTTGGGCAGGTATTCGAAGGCGCCGCCCTGGAACGCCGCCACCGCGCTGTCGAGGTCGGAATATGCGGTCATGACGATGACCGGGATGTGCGGATGGCGCTCGCGGACCTGCTGCAGCAGCGACAGCCCCGACTCGCCCGGCATGCGGATGTCCGAGACCAGGACCTCGGGCTCGTTGATCGCCAGCGCCTGCAGGGCCTCGTAGGTCGACGAGAAGGACTGGTAGGGAATGCCTTCGCGCGACAGTGCCTTCTCCAGCACCCAGCGGATCGATCGATCGTCGTCGACGATCCACACGGCGTTGCCGCGCTCGCCGGACGGCACCTTGTCGTTCGCGTAGGCCACTTCCATCGTCACGTCAGACCTCCCGACCTCAACCGCGATTCGCCGAAAGCGGCAGAAGCACGTTGAAAACCGTATGCCCGGGAACGCTCGCGTAATCGATCGTCCCGCCGTGCTGCGAGACGAAGGTCTGCGCGATCGTGAGCCCCAGGCCGCTCCCGCCTTCGCGCCCCGAGACCAGCGGAAAGAAGATCCGTTCGCGCAGTTGGTCCGGGATCCCGGGGCCGTTGTCCTCGATCTCGATCGACAGCGCCGTCCGGTGATGGCGCTTCGCGAGCGTGACGCCGCGCGCGACGCGCGTCCTCAGGTGGATCTCGGGCGCGGCGACCGGGCTGCCGGCGAGCGCCTGCGCCGCATTGCGAACGATGTTGAGCAGCGCCTGCATCAGCTGCTCGGCATCGGCATCGAGATCCGGCAGGCTGGTGTCGAAATCGCAGACGATCGGGATCGTCGGGAACTCGGCCTGGACCAGACCCTTGACCCGAACCAGCACCTCATGGACGTTGATGCGGCGATACGACGGGGCGCGATGGGGCGACAGCAGGCGATTGACCAGCGCGCGCAGGCGATCGGCCTCGGCGATGATGACCTGCGTGTATTCGATGAGCTGCGGACGGTCGAGCTCGCGCTCGAGCAGCTGCGCCGCGCCGCGTATCCCGCCCAGGGGATTCTTGATCTCGTGCGCCAGATTGCGGATCAGCTCGCGATTCGCCTGCTGCTGCTCGCGCTGGCGCTCCTCGCGCGCGATCCTGAGCTGCTGGTCGATGTGCCGGAACTCCAGCAGCAGGGTGGCATCGGGGGTGTCGACCGGCGACACCGTGCAGACCAGATGCAGCCTGGGCTTGCCCGGCAGGCCGAGCTCGAGCTCCTGCTCGGTGTACGACGCGCCGGTGCCGACCGCCTTGTCGATCGCGGCGCGCAGGGCCGGGGCGCCGCCGAAGAGCTCGCCGACGGCATGGCCCCTGAACTTGGCGAGCGAGAGCTCGAAGAGGTTCTCCGCGGCGGGGTTCACGTAGGTGACGCGCCCCGACTCGTCGAGCAGGAGCACCGCGGTCGCCAGCAACTCGAGGCCACGCCGCGTCGCGGGTGGCGACTCGGGTGCCTTGGGAGGGATGAGCCGCAGACGCATCAGCGCGCCCGACCCACGGGAGGCATGGCCGCATCCGGCGCTCGCGGCCGGCGGAAGGTTCCGGTGGACGCGCGCCGGGCGCGACGCCGGACGCGCGATTCAGCGCGTCGTGGCGATTTCCTTGCGCAGCGCGTCGACGTTGCGCTCGTGGACGGTGACCGCCTGGCGCAGCTTGGCGATCCGCTGCCGGTACTTCTCGGCGTCGTTCTTCTCTTCGGGCAGCGGCTGCGGCGCACCGTTGCCGTAGGCATCCCTCGCCGCGGCGAGAAGCTTCTCCTCGTTGGCGAGCTCGTCGTCGAGGATCTTGCGCCGCGTGTCGTCGCGGCTGCGCTGCACGTCCGGCGATACCTTCGGGAAGCCTTCGGGACTGGGTGCCGAGCGCGCAGCGCTGCCGCTCGCGGCACGCCGCGGCGTCTCCTCGACGATGTCGCAGGAGAGCTTGCGGAATCCCTTGGAGGGTGCGACGTTCGAATAGACGACGTTCCCGTCCTGATCCAGGTACTTGCAGATCGCCGCCTGCGCGCCCGGCAGGGCGAGCATCGCCGCGGCGGAAAGGCCGATGAGGAGGATGCGCCGTAGCGCGACGAAACGGGAATCACGTCGAGTCATTGCGCCGAGTGTAACCAACGCGTCGGCGAATCAAAAGGGGCGGGTTGCACGGGCGGCCGCCACGCGGCCCGCCCCCGATGATTGCCTCGCGCGGCGAACGGCGGCGCTTACAGGCTGTAATACATGTCGTATTCGACGGGATGCGTGGTCATGCGGAAGCGCGTCACCTCCTCCATCTTGAGGTCGATGTACGCGTCGAGCATGTCGTTGGTGAACACGCCGCCGCGCGTCAGGAACTCGCGATCCTTCGACAGGTTCTCGAGCGCCTCGTCCAGCGACGCGCAGGGATGCGGCACCTTGGCGGCTTCTTCCGGCTCGAGGTCGTAGAGATTCTTGTCCATCGGGTCGCCGGGGTGGATCTTGTTCTGCACGCCGTCGAGGCCGGCCATCAGCATCGCCGAGAACGCGAGATACGGGTTCGCCGTCGGATCCGGGAAGCGCACTTCGACGCGGCGGCCCTTCGGATTGCTGACATACGGAATCCGGCAGGA
>JBLMVY010000221.1:0-13100 GCA_050256935.1 Candidatus Levyibacteriota bacterium
GGCGCACGGCTTCGGAAGAATTCATCGCGTCGAGCCCGCCTCCTGTCGGGAGCGACAGCGGCCGCACCGAGAAGATCTGCTCGCCGGCGAGCCCGAGTCCTTCGCGGCTGGTGACGATGAATTTCAGCTCCGCGCAGCGCGCAAGCAGCGTTTCGGCGATGCCGGCGACCGCATCGATGACGTGCTCGCAGTTGTCGAGCACGATCAACCCGCGTTGCCCGGCAAGCTGCTCGGTAATTCGTCCGACCAGGGGCATGCCGGTCCGTTCGCGCACGCCGATCACCTCGGCCAGGGGCACGGCGATCCGCTCGGCCTCCTGCAATGGCGCGAGGTCGACGAACCACACGCCGTCCGGGAAACCGTCGAGCTGCTGCTGCGCGAGCTGCAGCGCGAGCCGCGTCTTGCCGCAGCCGCCGATGCCGGTGAGCGTCAGCAGACGCGTCTCGTCCAGCAGGCGCGTGCATTGCGCCAGTTCCGCGGCCCGACCGATGAAGTGCGTCCGCTGCTGCGGCAGATTGTTCGGCGTCGCTCGAGGGGGCGCCGCACGCATCGCCGCAGTCTGCAGCGACGACACGAACTGGTAGCCGCGACCCGGAACCGTCGCGATCACGTTCTGCCCGAACAGCTTGCGCAGCGTGCTCACCTGCACCTGCAGGTTGTTCTCCTCGACCACGAGGCCGGGCCAGACGAGGTCGAACAGCTCATCCTTGGCCACCGGGCGGTCACGGCGTTCGATCAGCGCCATCAGCACGTCGAAGGCGCGCGCGCCGAGCTTGACGGGTGCGCCCGCCCGCATCACCGCACGCTCCTGGGGCTTCAGTTCGAAGTCGGCAAAGCCATACGTCGTCGGTTTGGAAGTGTTCATGGCGAATGCGCAATCGCACGCGAAGATGCCCGGATGCGCATCAGATTACGCCCCGGCATTGGGCGCTGCCAGTACCGGACGCCCGCTTAATCGCAGGATTAAGAACGTTTAAGGCCCGATTTCAGGCGGCCAAAGGACCGGCGCCCGGTTCGGCGTGCACAGTGCGGCCATCGACGATGACACCTGGATCCCGTCGAAGAGCACACCGAAAGGAGCACGCGATGGACCGCAAGTTCGAACCCACCTCCCCGCTGCAGCGCTCGGCGTTCGCCGTCGCCGCCATGTTCGCCGCCTTCGTGACTGTCGGCTCGGTCGTCGCACTCGCCGAGCACTACAGTGAGGCGCCGCAGCTTGCCGCCGCGCCCCCGGTCGTCATTGCCGAGCGCTAGGGCGCCCCGCCTCCGACGCGATGCTGCCGGCGTCCACCCACGGGCAGCGCCTGCACTCGATCCGGCCGGTCCGGACAGTGCCTGCATCAGGAGAACTCCCATGAAGCGAAACTTCATCGAAGCCGGTGCAATCGTGTCGCTGCTCGCCGCGACGGCATGCGCGCCGACGGTGGCGCTGGCGAACCAAAGGTGCGACGACCCGAACGGCATGGTCGCAAGGCGTGCCTGCGCCAAGGCCGCCGAGGGGCCGGATGCATTGCGGCGCTTTGTCTCGCGCACGCAGGGGATTTGGAATCTCTCCTACTATGACTATGCGCGGCCGGACCCGACCGACACCCGCAGCGCGGCCGCGGTCGCGCCACACGCGCCCAAGGCTGCGCAGGCGGGCAATGTCGCGGTCGCAGCCCGGTCGCGGTAGCGGGCATTCGAGCAACCGGGGAGGAACCCGGGCCACGCCCGCGTCGTCCTCCCCGGCGCGCCGCGCTCGATCTCGTTCGGGTAGGCGGTGACCATGTTGTCGAAGCTCGGGATCACCGCGCTCGGCCGCCGCGCCGTCGTCAGTCCCGCGCGCCTTGGACCGGCAGGCCCTGCGCGCGCCCGCGCGGTGTGAGTTCTCACGCAATACTGACCAGGATTCGGGCAGTCTGATCACGTAAAACTGACCAGGCTGCCATGCTGCCGCTCTTTGGTGAGCGGAGCGACCTGGAGTGATCTGCGTCGAAACGATAGGCAAGATCCGCCGCTGGCACCGGATCGAGAAGCTGAGCATCAGTCAGATCGCGCGGCGGCTGGGGGCCTCGCGCAATACGGTCAAGAAATACCTCAAGGGCGAGGTCACCGCGCTCAGGTACGCGGCCCGGCCGAAGCGGTTCCCGGTGATGGGCCCGTGGGCGGCGCGGCTGCTGGAGTTGCTGGGGGAGGATGCGGCCAAGCCGCAGCGAGAGCGACAGCGCGACGCTCGCCTGTGCGATCCAGGCGCTGCACGGCACGCGAATTGTTCTGCCGCGACGACCGACTTCACACATGGAGCTCCGTCCGGACCCGCGCGGGCGGCCCCGGGGCACCTCAGCTCACCGGTTGCTTCTTGCTCATCATCCGCTGGTATGCCGGCCGCTGCGAAAGCCGTCCGAAATATTCGCGCAGCGTCGGGTCGAGCCGGTCCTCGATGCCGAGGAAGTGCGCGAGTCCGAGTGCGAATCCGCAGGAAATGTCGGCAGCGGTGAAGTCGTCCCCCGCCATGAACGGACCGCGGCGCAGCGGGATCAGGAGCGCGGCGGATTTGCGCACGAAGGCGTCGATCGCGTAGCGGGCGCCCCAGTTCTCCTTCTGATCGTCGGGCGCGAAGAACCGCGTCGCCATCTTGACGTTGAGCGGAGCGGACAGCGACGCCTCGCCGAAGTGCAGATACGAGACGTACGCCGGATAGCGGGCATCGTCGCTGGTGGGCGTGAGCGGTGTCGGTCCGTACCTGCCCCCGAGGTACTCGAGCATCGCGCACGACTCCATCAGGCAGACGTCGCCGTCGCGCATCCCGGGGTAGGCGCCGGTCGGGCTCGCTTCGAGGAACTCGGGGTCGTCGAAGCGCTTGTCGAACGGGACCGGATTGATTTCGTAAGGCAAGCCCATCTCTTCCAGCATCCAGATCACGCGCATCGCGCGCGTCGGAGGTGCGCCGTAGACGGTGATCATGCGTCTCCTCCAGCCGAAAAGGTCGGAGTGTCGAACCGATGCGCAGGCAAGTCAAACCGCATGCGCAGGCGCGCCGTCCTCAGTCCCGCGCGCCCAGCCCGGTTCGGCGGCCGGCCCCGGGCTGCAGCGACGGGGCAGTCCGTCGCGACTACGGTCGCGCCAGATGACCGGTCAATTTCTGCATGCTGGAGACGCCGGCCTCAACTCCGCAGTCCGAGCTGCTTCCCGATGAGCGCCAGCTCGTCCCAGGGCGCGTCGGATGTGTAATCGCCCAGATGGGGGCTTTCCGGATCGCGCAGCCATTCCTGCGGGAAATGCACGGTGATGCCTTCTTCCGCCGGATCGGGCGTTGCGCACAGACCAACGATGCGCAGCGTGCGACGGTGCGTCGCCGGGCTGACGCGGCGGGTGACTTCCAGCAGCCACGGCGCCGCTCGCCCGATCCACGATGAATGCAGGAGCCCTACTGGAGGGTGCCGATACGCGTCGATCAATGCAGCTTCGACCTCGAATGATTCCTTCTCGCTCAGGGCATGGCGATGGATGAGATAGGAGACCGCGGTTCCGGGGGGGCCGATGGCGCGGATTCGGTTCAGCTTTCCTGACCCGACGTCGGAGACCCCGGCATCGACGACGTGCCGAAGGAGGTGCCCGCCCTTACCCTTTCCTACTTGGAACGTTGTCGGTCATCCCATCCCTCCAGCGGGAAGCGTAAGGGACGACGTCCCCCCCAAATTTCGAGTGGCAGGGCGATTTGGAATCCAGTCCCGTTCGCGAAAGGCACAATCCGGGCCGACGTGAACGACGAGAAGATCCAGGTGCGTGTCATCGCCACCGGCCAGACGCTCGATGTCGTCATGATTAACAAGCGTCTGGACGTCATCGCGGCGGTGCTCGGGGAACGCACTTACAACGTGCGATGCGACTTGATGCAGACGCGCAACGGCCTGCGCCGGCAAGGTCGGGGGCCGCGACGTGGTTGTTCATCGGAAGATGCGGGCCGCCCGCCACGATTTCACTTTTGAGCGTTGCTGCGCCGCAACTTGACGCGCGCGGGCTAGTCCAATACCTTGCTGAAAGCGCTTTCATAATGCGCGTCTGACGATGGCCAGCGAACCTCTCGAGTGGGCACCGCGAGTCCCGGGACGGACGTCCCGCGGCGTGCCGCGGGACGCCTTGGCGGGAATCCCGGTTCCGGCGAGGCGCTGCCATCGATGATCACGGAGAGCACTGCAATGAGCGCGGCGGGCAGACGACGCGGACAGCCCTGGTTCGGGCTCGCTGCGCTGTGTCTGCTCGCCTACATCTGCAACGTCGCCGCGCGGGTCGCGCTCGCGCGGTTCGGCGTTTCCCTGTGGCACGTCGGCGACGTCGGCGAATTCGTGCTGGTGCTCGCGTCCATGTCATTCTTCGTCGGAGGGGTGCTCGCGGTCGCGAAGCACGCCCCCGACAAGTCCGAGCGGTAGCCAGCCAACATGAGTCAGAGGAGGAGCGACATGAAACGAGACAGCAGCGGACGTTCGCAGCGGCCCGCCGAATCGCCCGCGCGCAGGAGATTCCTGGACGTGACGGCTCGCTACGGCTTCACCACCGCGGTCGTCGCGGCTGCCGGCGGGTTCCTGTGGTCCGAGCCGGAGGTGGCAAGGGCGGCGGAGAGCGAGGCGGACAAGCAGAAGGCGGCGAAGCAGACGATGCTCTTCGCCACTGAGTATGCGAACGACGCGTACAAGACGTATCCGATCATGCAGACGCAATTCAAGGCCAATCTCGAGGCCATCTCCAAGGGCGCCGTGTACGTGAAGCTGTATCCGTCCGGGCAGCTCGGCGCGGGCAGCGCGCTGGCGCAGAAGATCCAGGCCGGAACGGTGCAGGGAGGGTCGGTGTCGCTGTCGAACTTCTCGCCTTTCGCGCCAATCGTCGACGTGATCAACATCCCGTTCTGGTGCGGCGAGGACCAGCGCTTCGCGAATCTCGTGACCTCGAAGGTGTGGAACGACGAGATCAACCCCAAGGTGAACGCCAAGGGGTACAAGACGATGTTCTACTTCACCGTCGATCCGCGCACCATCGCAACCCGCAAGGGCTTCGGCCGGGTCATCAGGACGCCCGCGGACATGAGGGGCGTCAAGATGCGCGTGCCCTCTTCGCAGCTCCTCGAGCAGTTCTACCGGCTCACCGGCGCCAACCCGACCGTCGTGGCCTGGGGCGAGACGCCTTCGGCAATCAAGCAGGGCGTGGCAGATGCACTCGACCCTTCGGTGGGGGCCCTCTATACGTTCGGCTTCATCGACATCATCGAGACGATCACGCTGGTCGAGTCGGTTCCCGACGCGCAGATGTTCGCCTGCAACTACGGGTGGTTCGAGTCGCTGCCGAAGGCCACCCAGGCGCAGTTCGAGGAAGCGAGCTACAAGACCCAGATCGAGAGTTTTAACCAGATCCCGATCGCGCGAAAGAACTCGGTGGAGTATCTGACGAAGGCGGGCGTCAAGTTCTACCAGCCGACCGCCGCCGAGCACCAGCAGTGGGTGCAGGCCGCCGGCGAGCAGCGACCGGAATGGAACGACATCAAGAAGCACCTGGCGGGATCGCTCGAGCTGTTCGAGAAGCTCAAGGTCGCCGCCAACACCAAGGGCCGGATCACCGTTCCGGCGTAGCGCTCCGCGCGTGCCCGGCGCGCTCGCGCCGGGCACCGTGCATCCCAGGGGTTCCATGGGCAAGATCCTGCGGGCCATCGACGCGAACGGCGAGCGCTACCTGATGCTCGTCTTCTACTGCTTCGTCGTGTTCGTGATCGTCAACGAGGTGGTGCGCCGCTTCGTGCTGGACTTCTCGTCGCTGTGGGGCGAGGAGGCGGCGCGCTACGGGTTCATCTACCTTGGCTGGGTTGGGGCCTCGGATGCGGTCAAGCAGCGCGCCCATATCCGCTTCGACATCGTGTTGCGCATGCTCCCCGCGCGCTGGCACGGCTACGTCTACCTGTTCGGCGAAGCCATGACCCTGGTGTTCGCCGGCTTCGCCCTCTACTGGTCGCTCAGCAGCATTGGCACCATGCTCAAGTTCGGAGCGCTGACCCCGGCGATGAGGATCAGCCAGGCGTGGTTCGTGAGCGCCGTCCCGCTCGGCTTCGGGATGATGTCGGTCCGGGTGCTGCAGTCGGCATGGCGCGACGTCCGCGACCTGCGCGCCGGGCGCGAAGCCTACGGCGGCGCCCGGCTCTTCGAATGAACGGTGCAGGAAGCGAAGCGGGAGAGACATGGACGTCGCGCTGACACTGGGCCTCATCCTGCTGCTGCTGCTGCTGGCCGTGCCCTTCTGGGTGGCGGTCGGGCTGGGCACGATCGCGCTGCTCATGTGGACCCAGGCGCTGCCGCTCTCGCTGCTCGGCGAGGCGCTGTTCCAGGGCGTCGACTCGTTCGCGCTGATCGCGATCCCCTTGTTCGTGCTGACCGGCGACGTGATGGTGCGCTCGGGGCTCGCCTACAAGCTGCTTGATTTTGCGGAGGCGAGCACCGGCAGCTTCCGCTCCGGATTCGGCACGTCGACGCTGGTCGGCTGCGGGGCCTTCGCCTGCATCTCCGGCTCGGATGCGGCCGACGCCGCGGCGATCGGCCGCATCACGATGGACCGGCTGGTGGCCCTCGGCTATCCGCGGGCCTACGCCTGCGCGCTGGTGGCGTCCGGGGCCTGCACCGGCATCCTGATCCCGCCGTCGATCAGCTACATCATCATCGGCCTGGTGCTCGGCATCTCGTCGGTGGCGCTGTTCGTCGCGGCGGTGGTGCCCGGCATCCTGGTGCTGCTCGCCGTCATCATCACCAACGTGATCGTCAACCGGGTCAAGGGCTACGAGAACTCGCGCAGCAAGTTCGCATGGGGGCGCTGGTTCAAGGCGCTGAACGAGGCCAAGTGGGCGTTGACGATACCGGTCATCATCCTCGGCGGGATCTACACCGGCGTGTTCACGCCCACCGAGTCTGCGGCGGTGGCGGTAAGCGTCGCCCTGCTGGTGGGCATGATCCAGGGCACGGTCAAGGTCCGCGATTTTCCCGCGATGCTGCAGACCTCGGCGCGGGTGAACGGCGTGATCCTGCCGATCATCGCCGTGGCGACGCTGTTCGCGCAGGCGCTCACCGTGCTGGGCGTGCCGCAGGCGGTAGTTGCCGGGCTCACCTCCCTCGCCTCCGACCGCAACGCCCTGCTGCTCGTCATGCTGGGCATCTTCATCCTGGCCGGGATGTTCATGGAGACAACACCGAACATCGTGATCCTGGCTCCGCTGCTGCTGCCCGTGGCGCAGAAGATCGGCATGAATCCGATCCACTTCTGCGTGTTCATGATCACCTCGCTCGGGCTGGGCTTCATCACGCCACCGATGGGGCTCAACCTCTTCGTCATGTCCGGCCTGACCGGTGAGCCGATCATGAACATCGCGCGGCGCGCGCTGCCGTTCGTCCTTGCGATGATCGTCGTCTCGCTGCTGGTCGCCTTCGTGCCGCAGCTCTCGCTCTGGGCAGCCCGGTAGCGGACGTCATGGACGCAGGACGATCTTGGCTGCGGCAGCGCGGCCCTCGTGCAGATCGCGAAACGCCGCGGCGCCGTCGGCGAGCGGCCGTTCCTCGACCCACGCCAGGTCGCCGAAGGCGCCCTCGTGCAGGGCCAACGCAGCGGCACGCAGGTCGGATGTCGAGTACGTGTAGGTTCCGATCAGGGTGATCTCCGCGAGCGTCAGCTTGCGCATGTCGATCTCGCTCGCCCAGTCCATCAGCCCGATGTGCATCACCACGCCGCCGGGCTTGACCGCGGCGAGGGCGGCGTTGCGCGTGGCCTTGCCGCCGACCGCATCGAGGACGAGGTCGACGCTGTTGTCGCCGGGTGCTGCGGCCGCGGCGGGGTCGTAGACGACGACCCCGGCCGCCTGCGCGATCTTTTCGCGGCGCAGCCGGTTCGTCTCGGCGACCGTCACATGGCGAACGCCGTAGTTCGTGAGCAGCAGCGCCAGCAGCATGCCGATGGCGCCGCCGCCCAGCACGAGCACCCTGCACTCGGGAAGCGGGCGCATCAGGGCTCGCGAAGCGACGTTGATCGCGTGCAAGGCGGTGGCCGCCGGCTCGGTCAGCGCGGCGGCGCGCGTGCTCATGTCCTGGGGGATGTCGATGACGCTGGCCGCGGCCGTGGTCATCAGCTCGGCGAAGCCGCCCGCGCGCGTCATGCCGATCATCGTGCGGTTGGCGCACAGGTTGTCGCGTCCCTGCCGGCAGTATTCGCACACGCCGCAGGTGATGAGCGGGTTGACGGTCACCCGCCGGCCCGTTCCCGGCCCCTCGACGATGCGCCCCGCCAGCTCGTGCCCCAGGATCAGCGGCGGGACTCGGCGGGGATCCTTGCCGTGGTAGGCATGCATGTCCGACCCGCAGATGCCGACCGCATCGATTCTGATCAGCACTTCGCCTGCGGCGGGCGCCGGTGCCGGCTCGTCGCGGTAGGTAACTTCGTTGGGCGCCGTATAGACGAGGGCTTTCATGATGCGACCTCCCCTGTGCCGAGCGGTGATGGATGGAGCGCGGGGTTCACCCTGCGGAAAACCCTCCGTCGACGAAGATCGTCTGACCGGTGACGTAGTCGGAGGCCCGGCTCGCCAGATAGACGGCGGTGCCGGCGAGATCGGGCAGCTCCCCGTTGCGCCCGACGAACGTGCGCTCGGCATTGGCCCGCCACTGGACCGGATCGCCCGCCACCGGCGCGGTGAGCTCCGTGGCGAAGAATCCCGGTGCGATCGCATTCGCGTTCACCCCCGCGCGCGACCAGGCCTGCGCCTGCGCCCGGGTCAGCTGCATGACGCCGCCCTTGGACGCACCATAGGGGCCGCTGTTCGGGAATGCGCGCACCGATTGCATCGACGCGATGTTGATGATGCGGCCCCAGCCGCGCGCGATCATCGCGGGCACCAGCCGCTGGGCGAGGAAGAACGGCGCGTCGAGGTTGATGCGCAGCACGCGATCCCAATCGTCGTGCGTGACGTCGAGCATCGGCTTGCGGATGTTGATGCCGGCGGCGTTGACGACGATGTCGGGCGGGCCGAAGGCCTCCGCGGCAGCGCCCGCGCAGGCACGCAGCGCGGCATGATCGGCGAGATCGCAGGCCAGCACGGCAGCCTTGCCTCCGTGCGCGACGATGGCCGCCCGTGCGGTCTCGAGCTCCCCCTCGCGGCGCGCGACCAGCACGATGCGAGCGCCGGCATCGGCGAGCGCCTGTGCGATGGCGCGCCCGATACCCGAGCTCGCGCCCGTGACCAGCGCCACACGGTCGGCGAGCGAGAACAGCGACAGCACGCTCATTCGCCGACCGGCGCGCCCCGGTCGAAGCGCTCTCCAGGAAAATACTTGTCCAGCCGATCGTCGGCGGTGCGCGCGTGCGCCTCCATGCCTTCCAGTCGCGAGATGCGGGCACTCACCTGGGCGATCGTCTTCGCGGCCTCGCGGCTCATGCGCTGCCAGGTCAGGGTCTTCATGAACTTGTGGACCGACAAGCCGCCCGAATAGCGGGCCGCGCCCTTGGTCGGAAGAATGTGGTTCGGCCCCGACGCCTTGTCGCCGAAGGCGACGGTCGTTTCCTCGCCGAGGAACAGCGAGCCGTAGCACGTGAGATTGGCGAGCCACCAGTCGAGGTCGCGTGCGTGCACTTCGAGGTGCTCGGACGCGTAGCGATCGGAGACCTCCGCCGCCTCCTCGCGCGACCCGCACAGCGCCACCTCGCCATAGTCGCGCCAGGCGGCGCCCGCCGCATCGCGCGCCGTCGGCGGGAGGCGCTCGATCAGCAGCGGGACCCGCCGCATGACCTCTTCGCCCAGGTCCCTGGAGGTCGTGATCAGCCATGCCGGCGACTCGTGGCCGTGCTCGGCCTGGCCCACCAGGTCGGACGCGACGATCGCCGCGTCGGCGCTGTCGTCGGCGATCACGGCGACCTCGGACGGTCCCGCGAAGACGTCGATGCCGACCTTGCCGAAGAGCATCCGCTTCGCCTCGGCGACGAACTTGTTCCCCGGTCCGACGACGATGTCGGCGGGTCTGCCGGTGAAGAGCCCGTTGGCCATCGCCGCGATTGCTTGCACGCCCCCCAGGGTCATGATGATGTCGGCGCCAGCGACCTTCATCGCGTAGAGGACCTGCGGGTGGATGCCCTCCCCGCGGTAGGGGGTCGAGCATGCGACGACTGTCGGCACGCCGGCCGCCTTCGCCGTCGCGATGCTCATGTACGCCGATGCGATGTGCGCATAGCGGCCGGTCGGTACGTAGCACCCGGCCACATTGACGGGCACCAGCCGCTGCCCGGCGACGAGTCCCGGGCTGATTTCGACCGCGAACTCGTGGATGGACTCGCGCTGTGCGAGCGCAAAACGGCGGACCTGGTCGGCCGCGAACTCGATGTCGCGCTTGATCTCCGCCGGGATGTCGCGGGTGCGACGCTCGATTTCATCGGGGCCGACGATGATATCGCCGTTCCAGTGGTCGAGCTTCGCCGCGTACTCGCGCACCGCCTGCTCGCCCCGGCGCCCGATGTCCGCGAGCATGTCGCCGGCGACTTTCTGCGCATTGCCGGATTCGGTTTCGGGGGTTCGGGTCGCTCGCTTCAGGTACTCGATTGGCATCGGGGTTCCCCTCCGGGCGGATCGGGATGAAAGCGCTTTCATGGAGCCTATCGCCCCGAACCGCCGAGGTCAATGTGCGCCGCAGCAAGCATGGGCGGGAGCGCTTTCACGATGCTATTCTGTCGCGATGATGCACGAGCCCGATGCATGACCGGCAAGCGCAACGCACGCCTGGCGGACGTGGCGAGAGCCGCGGGGGTGTCGCTGTCGACCGCGTCGCGCGCGCTGGCCGACCCGGAACTGGTGCGACCACAGACGCGCCAGAAAGTCGACGGCGCGGCGCGCATGCTGGGGTACGTGCCGCATGGCGCGGCGCGCGCGCTCGCATCGCGCCGCTCGCGCACGGTCGGTGCGGTCGTCCCGACGCTCGACAATCCGATCTTCGCCCACTCGACGCAGGCACTGCAGCAGGCGCTCGCCGAAGCGGGCTATACGCTGCTGCTGGCCAGCAACGAGTACGACACCGAAGCCGAACTGCAGGTGACACGGGCGCTGGTCGAGCGCGGTGTCGACGGGCTCGTGTTCGTCGGTACCGACCACCTGCCCGATCTCTACCATTTCCTGGCCCGGGCGGGCGTCCCTTTCGAGCTTACCTGGGCGATCGATCCGAATCGCCGCCACCATTGCGTCGGGTTCTCCAACCGCCTCGCCTCGATCCGCGTGACGCAGCACCTGCTGGGCCTGGGCCACCGCGAGTTTGCAGTGGTCTCGGGCTTTACGGCGCACAACGATCGTGCCCGCGAACGGGTTGCCGGTGTCCGCGAAGCGCTCGCCGCCCATGGCGTCGAACTGCCGGCCCATCGTTGCGTCGAGACAACTTTTGCCGTGGCCAGCGGCCGGGCTGCGCTCGGCGAACTGCTGGCGTTGGCATCTCCCCCAACCGCCATCGTGTGCGGCAACGACATCCTTGCCCTCGGCGTGCTGTTCGAGTGCGCCGCCCGCGGCGTGGCGGTGCCCCGGGAACTGTCGGTCTCGGGCTTCGACGACATCGAACTGGCCGCCGAGGTGTCGCCGCCCCTCACGACGATCCGCATTCCTACCGCAAGCATCGGTCGCCGAGCAGCCGAGCGCCTGCTCGCGCGCCTCGCGGGCAAGCGCGTGCCCCGCGTGGAGGAAGTCCCGGTGGACCTGGTCGAACGCGCGAGCACCGGACCGGCGCCGCGCGTAGCGGTCCCGGCGCTGTTCCCGGCGGTGACGACCTAGAGACTCGCCGGCCGCCGCAAGATCGCCCACTCCAGTTTCAGGTACGCATAGCCCTGGTGCTCCGGCTTCGCGATCCGGACCACGCGCGAGCGCACAGGCTGCGCACCGCGCCGTCGTCAGTCCCGCGCGCCCTGGACGGGCAGGCTCTGCGCGCGCCAGCGCAGCATGCCGCCGGCGAGGTTCGCGACCTTCCCGAAGCCGGCTTTTTTCAGCATCACCGCCGCCTGCGCCGAGCGCGCGCCCGAGCGGCAGACGGTGACGGTCGGCGCGTCCTTCGCGAGCTCTCCGGCCCGTTTGAGGAGATCGCCCAGCGGCAGCAGCCGGGCGCCGGCAATGCGGCCCAGCGGTCCCGCGAACTCGTCGGCTTCGCGCACGTCGACGATCTGCAGTTGGGCGCCGTGCTCTTCCACCCACGCGGGCTCGATCTCCCAGAATCCGGCGAAGGTGAAGGTCAGCGGCGCCCAGCCCGGTTCGGCCTCGGCGAGATCCTCGTCGGCGGGACGGCCGCAGACCAGGTTGGCGGGCACCGCGACGTCGAGCAGCTTCGGATGGGGCAGGCCGAGATTCTGCATGTAGCCGACGAAATCGGCCTCCGAGATGTTGCCGCCCAGGCGCGGGTTGTGCACCTTCTCCTCGCCCACGCTGGTCGCCGTCAGCCCGCGGTAATCGTGCGCGGGCCACAGCACGCAGTCGTCGGGCAGGGTGAAGATGCGCGTCTTGATCGACCGGTAGAGGTTGCGCGCGCTTCCCTGCTGGAAATCGGTGCGCCCGCAGCCGCGGATCAAGAGCGCGTCGCCGGTGAACGCCATGCGCTCGTCGTCCAGCACGAACGACATGCAGCCGTCGGTGTGGCCGGGCGTCGCGAGCGCGGTGAGGTGGCGCCGGCCGAAGGCGATCCGGTCGCCGTCGGCGAGCCGGAGGTCTGCGCCCTGGGCGCCGCTCGCCGCCGAGATCGCGATCCTCGCTCCGTGGCGCTTGCGCAGCAGCCATGCCCCCGTCACGTGATCGGCGTGGGCGTGGGTGTCGACGGTCGCGACCAGGCGCAAGTCGAGCTCGCGGATCAGCGCGGCGTCGCGCGCCGCCTGCTCGAACACCGGATCGATCAGGATCGCTTCGCCGCTCGCGCGGTCGCCGAGCAGGTAGCTGTAGGTCGACGATTGCGGATCGAAGAGCTGGCGGAAGAGCGGCATGAGGGCGAGGATAAACCATCGCTCTACCAGTTGCCGCGCCCCGCTCCCGGTCCCGCGCCCGCGGTCGGGCTCGCCGCATCGTTCAGTGCGTGGCGCGCCCGCCAGCGAGCCGGTCG
>JBLMVY010000222.1:0-5383 GCA_050256935.1 Candidatus Levyibacteriota bacterium
CCACGGGTGTCGTGCGGGCTTACGAAGCCGGCGCTGACGACGTGGTCGTCAAGCCTTTCCACTTCGAGGTGCTGTTCGCGCGGATCGAACGGCGGCTGTCGCGGGCTCGCTCTTTGCAGCAACTGCGCGACGACAATGCGACGCTCGATGCCCGTGTCGTCGAACGCGCGATCCAGCTCGGCGAATTGCGCGAACAGCTCGCTAACGCGGGCCGATAAATTCCTCGATTGCCGGAGCGACATCCGGCCGACCACGCGCCACTGCGATGTTGGCGATCACGAACCCTGCGGCGCTCCCGCAATCGTAGCGTTCGCCCTCGAACCGGTAGGCGTGGAGCGGCTGCTTGCCGCCGAGCTTGGCAATCGCATCCGTCAGCTGGATCTCGCCGCCCGCACCCTTCTCCTGCGCGTCAAGCGCATGCATCACCTCGGGCTGCAGGATGTAGCGGCCGGGGAGCATCAGGTTCGAGGGCGCGGTGCCTGGCGCGGGCTTTTCGACCATGCCGCGGATCTCCGTCAGCCGGCCGTCAGTCGTCCCGGGGTCGATCACGCCATATTTGTGGGTTTCGCTGTCGGGCACTTCCAGGGCGGCGACGAGGTTGCCGCCGACCTTGTCGTAAGCCTCGACCAACTGCGCGAGGCAATTGGGCTTGCCGACCATCAGCTCGTCGGGGAGCAGGACCGCGAATGGCTCGTCACCGACGATATGGCGCGCGCACCATACCGCATGCCCCAACCCGAGAGGCTGCTGCTGGCGGACGCTCACCACCTCGCCGAAATCCGAACGCGACGGGTCCAGCGCGTCGAGCTTCTTGCCGCGCTCGCGCATCGTCGCTTCGAGCTCGAAGGCATGGTCGAAATAATCGTCGAGCGCCGCCTTGCCGCGGCCGGTGACGAAGATCAGCTGTTCGATCCCCGCCTCGCGCGCTTCGTCCACGGCGTACTGGATCAGCGGCCGGTCGACGATCGTGATCATCTCCTTGGGGATGCTCTTGGTCGCCGGGAGCAATCGGGTGCCGAGGCCGGCGACGGGAAACACCGCCTTGCGGACGCGAGAAGCCATGAAGCGTCAGTCTCCGGGAGTGGACGGGCCAGTCTCGTTGGAGACGGGCTGCGGGTTGCCGCCGGCGGGGAGGGTCGGGGCCGAGCCGCCGGTCGGCGGCGGGAGGTCGAACGGATCGTCCTGCCGCGGCTGCGAGCGCTTGATCAGTTCGTCGACGCGGTCGGGCTTCGCATAAGGCGGAAGCTCCAGCAGCTGATTCGGTGTCGGCGTCGTGCGGGCCATCAGGGGCTTCACTGGCAGCGACTCCCCTTTTGCCGGTTTCAGCTCGGCGACCCGGCCGCAGCTGCCGAGCGCGAGGATGCCGGCGATGAGGACGATCCGCTTGCCGTTCATGCGCTCGACCTAGCGACTCCGCTTGGCTTTCGCCAGCTTGCCGGAGTGAGATGGCAACTCTATCCGCGACGCATGCGATATTCTGTCGTGATTGCCGCCGCCCTCGCGCTCGCGGCCTGCCACCGCTCCGCCGAGCAGCAACCTTCCGCCAACGAGTCAACGACTGCCGCTGCGCCGGAAGCAGGTCCAGTCAAGGGCGTCGACCGTTCGCACAAGGGCAAGCTCGCGCCCGCGGCGACGTTCAACGATCCGGACGGCGCTCCAATGGGCCTCGGCAATTTCACCGGCAAGCCGACACTGGTGAACCTATGGGCGACCTGGTGCGCGCCGTGCGTGAAGGAGCTGCCGACGCTCGACCGACTCGCTGCGGCCCACAATGGGGATCTCAACGTGGTTGCGGTCAGTCAGGACGATGGCCCGCACGCCTCGGTTGTAGCGTTCCTCCAGGCGAACAAGATCACGAACCTGGACCCATTCCAGGATCCGACGATGGCACTTTCGGGCGCGCTCGGCCCCGACACCGTGCTGCCGACGACGATCCTCTACGACGCGAACGGGAAGGAAGTGTGGCGCTACGTCGGCGATCTCGACTGGACGAGCGCCGAGGCGTCTAAGCTGCTCGCGGAAGGCGGCGTGCAGCCACGAGGTTGAGCACTCGTCCGTCGATCGCGGCGAGGCCAAGAGCAATCAGGGCCAGGCCGGCGAAATCCTGCGGCGCGAGGGTCTCGCCGAGAAAGAGCCCGCCAAGCAGGATGGCGACGGGCGGGACGAGCAGGGTCACGAGCAGAGCATTGGTCGCGCCGGCGCGATCGATCAGCCGGAAGTAAAGCACGTAACCGAGCGCGGTGCATACCAGAGCAAGCGCGGTGATTGCGGCCACAGCGCTGAGCGGCGGCATCGCGTGCTGCCACGGCCGATCCACCAACATCGACAGCGGCAGCATCATCAGCGCGCCTGCGGTCAGCTGTCCGGTCGTCACGCTGAACGGCGAGATGCCCAGCCGCCTGAACCGCCGCGCCAACACCGCAGCGAACGCGTAGCTGAGCGCGGCCGCGACGCAGGCAAGCTCGGCTAGGCCGCTCGTGCCCAGGCTCGTCAGCAGCGAGGGACCGATCATGACCGCTACTCCGCCGAAACCCAGCAGAACGCCGGCGATCTTGCGGGGAGTCATGCGCTCGTCGTGCGTGAAAACATGGGCGACAACCACGCCCCAAATCGGCGTGGTGGCATTGAGGATCGAGGCAAGGCCGCTCGCAATGTGAGTCTGGCTCCATCCGAAAAGGGTGAAGGGCAGAGCGTTGTTGAGGAGCGCGAGCAGGAGGATCGAGCCCCAGACCTTCCGCGGCAGGCTGACGCGTTCGCCCTTGATCATCAGATAGGCCCAGAGGCCGGCGGCGCCGATCGTCACTCGCAGTCCCACATAAGTGAGCGGCGGGACGTGCCGGACAGCGACTCCGATAAAGAAGAAGGCCCCACCCCAGATGACGGCGAGGACTAGCAAGAGGAGCCAGTCGCTCCCATCCATTTGCGTTCGGATCATTGGCGAATGATGGGCGCGTGCGCCATCCGCCGCTTCCGCCGCGTTGCGCTCAAATGTTTTCGGATCGACCGGTTTCATGGGCGCGCAACGTGGAGGCGGGGAGCTCTGCGCGCCAACAAATGCTGGAGTCGCGGCAATAAGCTGAGCTTATTAGTCCCGCAGAAGCTCGTTGATGCTCGTCTTCGAACGGGTGCGTTCGTCGACGCGCTTTACGATCACCGCGCAAGCGAGCGCTGGACCACCGTCCTTGCCGGGCAAGGCTCCAGGCACCACCACTGAATAGGCGGGCACTCGCCCGTAGTGGACCTCTCCTGAGGCGCGGTCGACGATCTTCGTCGATGCGCCGAGGAACACGCCCATCGACAGCACCGAACCGCGCTCCACGACCACGCCTTCGGCAACCTCGGAGCGAGCGCCGATGAAACAGTCGTCCTCGATGATCACCGGTCCCGCCTGCAGCGGCTCGAGCACGCCGCCGATGCCGGCCCCACCCGAGATGTGCACGTTCTTGCCGATCTGGGCGCAGCTTCCGACCGTCGCCCAGGTGTCGACCATCGTGCCTTCGCCGACGTAGGCGCCGATGTTCACGAAGCTCGGCATCAACACTGCGCCCGGTCCGATGAAGGCGCCGCGGCGGACGATCGCGCCCGGCACTGCGCGGAACGAAGCCTCGGCGAACTCCTTCTCGCCCCACCCGGCGAACTTCGACGGCACCTTGTCCCACCAGTGGGCACCGCCCGGGCCGCCGGAGATGGCCTCCATCGGGTTCAGCCGGAACGACAGCAGCACGGCCTTCTTGAGCCATTGGTTGACCACCCACTCGCCGTCGCGCTGCTCGGCCACGCGAACCACGCCGGCGTCGAGCATCCCCAGCGCCCAACCGACCACACGGCGAACCTCGCCGTTACTTTCGGGGCTGAGCTTGTCCCGCCCCTCCCAAAGCTTCTCGATGACCGGTTGGAGCTCGTCGTTCATTCAGTCCCCCAGAATTTCCTGAAGCCATTCGCCGACGTCGCCGATGCGCTCGTCAATTACCTCCTCGTCATAATTGTGGTCGCCGCGTTCGGAGCCGTTGTCGACCCAGATCGTGGTCATGCCGAGCGCCTTGGCCGGTGCAAGGTTCTGGACCATGTCGTCGACGAGCAGCGCGTGCGCCGGATCGATGCCGAAGCGCTCGCACAGCAGGGCGTAGCCGTGCGGATCGGGCTTCGGCCGATAGCTGGATGCGTGGATGTCGTGGAGCTCGTCGAAGTGCGTCTCGACGCCGATCTTCTCAAGCACCCTGCGGGCGTATGGCGCATCGCCATTGGTGAAGACGAACCGCCGCCCTGGAAGCTGCGGGAGAAGCTGGGCCAGCCGCTCGTCGCACTGGATCCGCTCGAGGTCGATGTCGTGGACATCGGCAAGAAAGTCGTGCGGGTCGACTCCATGCTCCTTCATCAGGCCGGCCAGAGTCGTCCCGTGGCTGTGGAAATGCTGCTTCTGCACTCGGCGCGCCTCGTCAGGATCGCAGTCCAGGAGCCGCTGGATGTAGGCGCCCATCCGCTCATCGATCAGGTCGAACAGCCCCGTCGACGCGGGATAAAGGCAATTGTCGAGGTCGAAAATCCAATCTCTTATGTGGTCGAAGCGGTCGTCCATAGGGCGGACCGGCCCTAACCCGTTCTGATGCTTAAGCAAATTGAAAGGATTTGATAACCATAAGAGCAGCCGGGAAGCCGTGCGTTTTCAACGGCTTGAGCGGAGGCAATTCGATGAAAAAGCGGCTCCTTGCCACGACTGCTGGCGCGGTCGTTTTGGCGTTCAGTCTGTCGGCCTGCGGTGGAGGCGGCGGCGGAGTCGCGCCAATACCGCCGGCACCTTCGAGTCCAACGCCGACTCCCACGCCCACGCCGACACCAACTCCCACGCCAACGCCCACCCCTACTCCGACTCCCACGCCGACAATCAATTACGACACGGCGGAATACCGCGCGTCGAACTACGCAGTCGCCGCCAACGCGATCGCGGCTTACAACGCGGGTGCCACCGGCAAAGGCGTGAAGGTCGGCATCGTCGACAGCGGCATCAATCCGAACCTCAGCGAGTTCGCGGGACGAATCGACCCCGCCAGCGGCGACGTCGCGGGGACCCGCGGGCTCGGCGACGACGGCGGCCATGGGACCGCCGTGAGCGCCGTCGCGGCTGCGGCGCGCAACAACCAGAACACGCTGGGCGTCGCCTTCGACGCGACCATCGTCAGTGAGCGAGCGGACGACCCAGGCAGTTGCACGACGAAAGACGGCTGCAGCTTCTACGATCCGGCGATCGCCGCCGGCATAGATGCAGCGCGCACTGCTGGCGCACGAGTCATCAATCTTTCACTGGGCGGGTCCACTCCGGGTGCGACCGTGCTTGCCGCAATGCAGCGCGCTGTCAGCGCGGGCATCGTCATTGTGATTGCGGCTG
>JBLMVY010000223.1:0-3045 GCA_050256935.1 Candidatus Levyibacteriota bacterium
CAGAGGACACGTCATGTACAACGCAACCGAACAATTCGCAGCACTGAATCAGGCCGGCGTTTCCAACGCCGTCAAGCTGGCGTCGCTGTCGATCGCCAACACCGAGAAGCTCGTCCAGCTCAACCTCAACACCGCCAAGCGCGCGATCGCGCAAGCCGTCGAAGGCGCGCAAGCGGCCGCGTCGGTCAAGGACGTGCAGGAGCTCTTCGCGCTGCGCGCCAAGCTGGCCGAGGCCGGTGTCGAGAACGCGACGGGCTACTCGCGCACCCTCTACGAGCTGTCGTCCGAAGCGCAAGCCGGACTGTCGAAGCTCGCCGAGGAATCGTGGGCCTCGTACCAGCAAGGCCTCGCGTCGTGGGTCGAGAGGGCCACCAAGTCGGCGCCGGCCGGCTCGGACGCCGCCGTCAACGCCTTCAAGTCGACGTTCGCCGCCTCGACGGCCGCGTTCGACCAGTTCCAGAAGGCGACCAAGCAGGTCGTCGAGCTGGCTGACGCGAGCGTTCGCGCCGCGGCCGCCACGGCGACCAAGGCCGCCGGCAAGGGCAAGCGCGCGTAATTCGCATCGGTCGCGGGCGATCCGCGTCACGCGGATCGCGCCGCCGATGCCGGGCCGGGGCCCCGGGCTTGAAAGCCGGGGCCGCGAGCCCAAGATCGGCTTTGTGGTGTCTCCACTGTATCAATACTCTCCTCCTGATTGATACAGCCTTGCGGCCCTGCGGGTTCTCCCGCAGGGCCCTTTCTTTTCGTGCTCCGCTTGGGCGCTCCGTCTTGGCGCCCCGGCGCCAGCCGGCCAACGCCAGCCTCAGAACATGTGCTGGCCGCCGTTGATCGCGATGTTGGCGCCGGTCACGAACGCCGCTTCCTCGCTCGACAGGTAGGCGACCAGCCCCGCGATCTCCTCGGGCTTGCCCAGGCGGCCCATCGGGATCTGCGGAATGATCTTGCTGTCGAGGACGTCCTTGGGAATCGCCATCACCATCTTGGTCCCGATGTAGCCGGGCGAGATGGTGTTGACGGTCACGCCCTTGCGCGCGACCTCCAGCGCCAGCGCCTTGGTGAAGCCGTGCATGCCGGCCTTGGCCGCCGAGTAGTTGGTCTGCCCGAACGCGCCTTTCTGGCCGTTGACCGACGAGATGTTGATGATGCGCCCCCAACCGCGGTCGACCATGCCATCGGCGACCTGCTTGGTCATGTTGAAGCAGGAGTCGAGATTGGTCTTCATGACCGCATCCCAGTTCTCCTTGTCCATCTTCTTGAACGTCATGTCGCGCGTGATGCCGGCGTTGTTGACCAGCACGTCGACGGGTCCGAGCTCGGCCGCGACCTGCTTCACGCAGGTCGCGGCGGAGTCGAAGCTCGAGACGTCGCAGGGATAGGCGTGGAACTCGTAGCCCTGCTTCTTCATCGCGTCCAGCCACTCGGCCGACTTGGTGTTTCCCGGTGAATACGTGGTGACGACCGTGTAGCCGAGCGCCGCGAGCTTGATGCAGATCGCCTCGCCCAGTCCTCCCATGCCGCCGGTCACCAGGGCAACGCGCTTTGTCATGGCCATGATCGAGTACCTCCGCTTCGTGGTTTGTCGGACAAGCGTTGTTCAGCGCTCGACGGCGAGGGCGACCCCCATGCCGCCGCCGATGCAAAGCGATGCGAGTCCGCGCCTCGCGTCCCGGCGCGCCATCTCGTGCAGCAGCGTGACCAGCACCCGCGCGCCCGATGCGCCGATCGGGTGGCCGAGCGCGATCGCGCCGCCGTTGACGTTGATCTTCGACGTGTCCCAGCCCATTTCCTTGTTGACTGCGCAGGCCTGGGCGGCGAACGCCTCGTTGATTTCCATCAGGTCGAGGTCCGACGCCTTCCATCCGGCCTTGTCCAGGCAGCGCCGCGACGCCGGCACCGGCCCCATGCCCATGATCGCCGGATCGACCCCCGACGACGCATAGGCGCGGATCCTGGCCAGCGGCGCGAGCCCGAGCTTCGCCGCGCGCTCGGCGGTCATCACCAGCAGCGCGGCTGCGCCGTCGTTGATTCCCGAGGCGTTGGCGGCGGTGACCGAGCCGTCCTTGGCGAACGCGGGCCGGAGTCCGGAAATCGAGTCCAGGGTCGTGCCCGGCTTGATGAACTCGTCGGCCGTGAACGCGACCGGATCGCCCTTGCGCTGGGGGATCATCACCGGGACGATCTCCCCCTGGAACTTCCCGGCCTTCTGCGCGGCCTCGGCCTTGTTCTGGCTCGCGACGGCGAACTCGTCCTGCTGCGCGCGCGTTATCGCGTATTGCCTGGCGACGTTCTCGGCGGTCGTTCCCATGTGGTACTGGTTGTAGACGTCCCACAGGCCGTCGACGATCATGGTGTCGACGATCCTGGCGTCGCCCATCCGGAAGCCATCGCGCGATCCTGGCAGCACATGGGGCGATGCGCTCATGTTCTCCTGGCCACCGGCGACGACGATGTCGGCATCGCCGCAGCGGATCGCCTGCGCCGCGAGCATCACCGCCTTCAGTCCCGATCCGCAGACCTTGTTGATGGTCATCGCGGGTATCGAATGCGGCAGGCCGGCGCGGATCGAGGCCTGGCGCGCCGGATTCTGGCCACTGCCCGCGGTCAGCACCTGGCCCAGGATCACTTCGGAAACGTCTTCGGGTCTGACGCCGCTCCTCTCCAGCAGCGCGCGGATGACCGCGGCGCCGAGCTCGGGTGCGGGGACCTTGGCAAGCGTGCCGCCGAACTTGCCGATGGCGGTGCGCAACGCGCCGGCGATGACGATGTCGGACATGGGGGCTCCAGTGCGGAAGCTGCGGGCGCGCGGCCCGCGTGACGCCGCCATGTTAGCGCATCGGGTCGGCGCCGGTGGTCACCGGCGCGGGTGCTACCAGCGGCCGAGGATGAAGCCGAGCACCACGCCGCAGAGGGCGGACACCAGCGCGACGATCCACGGCGACGCCCCTCGCGCAGCCAGCGCGGGGACCGGCGGCGCCATCCTGGCCGCGGCGGGCCCGGGAGCGCCGGCGGCGGGAGGCGACGGCGGAGGAGCGGCTGCGCCTTCGG
>JBLMVY010000224.1:0-4703 GCA_050256935.1 Candidatus Levyibacteriota bacterium
TTGCCCGACGGCTCGCGCCATGGACACACCAACCCTTCGGTAGGCGAAATCCTACAACCGTTTGCGACGCGCCCCGATGGAAATGGCGCCGCCCGGAACCCGATGCTATGCCGTTCGCCAGCGATGGAGCGCAGGACCCGCAGTGGATATGCACGTCCCCCGTGCCGTGTCGGAGGGGCACGGTCCCTTACCGGGCTCGGCGGCCTCGCCCCGGGTGTGCCCGCTTTGCGGCGCACCGCTGCAACGAATCCGGCGTCGTCGCGTGGATCGATTGATCAGCCTGCTTCGACCCGTCGCGCGATACCGATGTACGGGCTGGTGCTCCTGGGAAGGACGCCTCCCGCGCCCGCGGTGACTCTAACGGGCCTTATGGAGGGAAAGCAGCCGGCCGGCAGGACTTGCTTGGACGCTCTTGGAAGCGAGACTGGCGGAGAGGGCGGGATTCGAACCCGCGTTAGGGTATTACCCTAAACACGCTTTCCAGGCGTGCGACTTAAACCGCTCATCCACCTCTCCGGTGGTCCTGCAGATGGTGCCGAATGCCCGCTGCTCCGAGGGCAGGACGGATTTTACCGCGAACGCCCTCTCCCGGATTGCAAAGGCGATCCGAAGCGGGCGCCCGATGCGGCGTCCGCCCGACCCCGGCCCGTCTACATCACGTACGACCCCACCATCGCCACGACCGTGACGGCCATCAGGGCGGTCGCGAACCAGCCCAGGCGCCACAGGCGCCGCTTGATCACGAATGCGCCCATGATCTCGGGTCGCACCGCCATGCGCATCATCACGACCATGATCGGCACCGCGACGATGCCGTTCAGCACCGCCGACCAGATCAGGGCCTTGATCGGATCAACCGACGTGAAGTCGATGCCGGCGCCGATGAGGGTCGCGAAGATGATGATGCCGTAGAAGCCCTTGGCCTCCATCGGCTGCAGGCCGTGGCCGATCGGCCATTCCATCGCCTCGGCCACGGCGTAGGCAGCCGATCCCGCGAGGACCGGGACCGCGAGCAGGCCGGTGCCGATGATGCCGCAGGCGAACAGCATGAAGGCAAGATCGCCGGCGAGCGGACGGAGCGCCTGCGCCGCCTGCGAGGAGGTCTCGATGTTGGTGATCCCGGCGTCGTGCAGCGTCACCGCCGTCGTCAGCATGATCGCGAACGCGATCGCGTTCGAGAACGCCATGCCCAGCCAGGTATCGAACTTGATGCGCTGCAGGTGCTCGCGCGCTCCCTCCCGCGCCTGGCGCAGCGGCATCTCGCCCTCGACCATCCGCTGCTCCTCGACCTCCTGCGACGCCTGCCAGAAGAACAGGTAGGGGCTGATCGTGGTGCCGAGCACACCGACGAGCAGCATCAGGTATTCGCGCGTCAGCTTGACCGGGGGGATCAGCGTCGCGGCGGCGAGCTGTCCCCAGGGGATGCGCACGGTGAACAGCACCGCGACGTAGGCGAACAGGAACAGCGTCAGCCACTTGAGCAGCGGAGCCAGTCTGCGGTAGGGGATGAAGAGCTGCATCAGAACGACGAGCACCCCGAACATCAGCGCGTGGCCGTGCTTCGGTCCGCCTACGACGAGCTGCAGCGCTTCGCCCATCGCCCCGAGGTCGGCGGCGATGTTCAGGGTATTGGCGATGAGCAGCAGCGACACGACGAAGGCGAGCAGCGGCCGCGAATAATGATCGCGGATGTTGCGGGCGATCCCGTGGCCGGTGACGCGGCCGATGCGCGCGCTGACGACCTGGATGCCGACCATCAGCGGCGTCGTCAGCAGCACGCTCCAGACCATGCCGAGGCCGAACTGGGCCCCGGCCTGCGAATAGGTCGCAATGCCGCTCGGATCGTCGTCTGCGGCGCCGGTGATGAGGCCCGGGCCGAGCCGCTCGAAGAAGCGATGGGTGCGCTGGATCATGGGAGTACCCCATGACCGATCGGCCGGCCTGGGTCAGGCCATCGACGTTCCGGGGGCGCCGGAGTATAGCAGCGGCCCCGCCGCTTTAGGGCGAAAGATCGCGATTGTTGCGCCGGGATTACGCCTGCCGGTCGATCGTGCAGTCCACCACCGTCAGGGCGGTCATGTTGACGATCCGCCGAACGGTCGCCGACGGCGTCAGGATGTGCACCGGCTTGGCCACGCCCAGCAGCATCGGGCCGAGGGTCACGCCTGCGCCCGAGGCCACCTTCAGCAGGTTGAACGAGATGTTCGCGGCATCGAGGGTGGGCATGATCAGCAGGTTCGCCTCGCCGACCAGGCGGGAGTTGGGGAACACCGCCTGGCGCACCGACTCGTTCAATGCGGCGTCGCCGTGCATCTCGCCGTCGATCTCGAGGTCGGGCGCGCGCTCGTTGATCAGTGCCAGCGCGTCGCGCATCTTCTTCGCCGAGGGGTGATCGCTGGTGCCAAACGACGAGTGCGACAGCAGGGCGGCCTTGGGCGTGATGCCGAAGCGGCGGATCTCGGCCGCGCACAGGATCGCGATCTCGGCCAGCTGCTCGGCCGTGGGGTCGGGGTTGACGTAGGTGTCGGCGATGAACACCGTCCTGCCGGGCATCAGCACGGCATTCATCGCGGCGTAGGTCTTGACACCCTTGCGCAGGCCGATCACCTGGTCGATGTAGTGGCGGTGCAGCGCATGCGTGCCGAAGGTGCCGCAGAGCATGCCGTCGGCGTCGCCCTGGTGGATCATCATCGCGCCGATCAGCGTCAGGCGCCGGCGCATCTCGATCTGCGCGTACTGCTGCGACACGCCCTTGCGCTGGGTGAGCCTGAAGTACTCGGTCCAGTAGCTGCGATAGCGCGGATCGAAATCGGGATTGATCGTCTGGAAATCGACGTCGGGTTTGAGGCGCAGCCCGAAGCGCTCGATGCGGCGCGCGAGCACGGCCGGCCGGCCGACCAGGATCGGCTGCGCGAGGCCCTCGTCGACGACGACCTGGACGGCGCGCAGCACCCGCTCGTCCTCGCCTTCCGCATAGACGATCCGCTTGGGCGCCTGCTTCGCCAGGGTGAAGATCGGCTTCATCAGCAGGCCCGAGTGGTAGACGAAGCTCGTGAGCCTCGCCCGGTAGGCGTCGAAATCCTCGATCGGGCGCGTCGCGACCCCGGAGTCCATCGCGGCCTTCGCCACGGCAGGGGCGATCATCACGATCAGGCGCGGATCGAAAGGCCTGGGAATCAGGTAGTCGGGGCCGAAGCGCAGGTTCTCGTGCAGGTTGTAGGCGGTCGCGACGATGTCGGACTGCTCGACGGTGGCGAGATCGGCGAGGGCGCGCACCGCGGCGAGCTTCATCGCCTCGTTGATCGTCGTCGCGCCGACATCCAGCGCCCCGCGGAAGATGAAGGGGAAGCACAGGACGTTGTTGACCTGGTTCGGGAAGTCCGAGCGGCCGGTCGCGATGATGGCGTCGGGGCGCGCGGCCTTGGCGACGTCGGGCATGATCTCGGGCTCGGGATTGGCGAGCGCCAGGATCAGCGGCCGCTGCGCCATCATCGGCAGCCACTCGGGCTTCAGCACCTTGCCTGCCGACAGTCCGAGGAACACGTCGGCGCCGGGGAGGATCTCGGCGAGCGTGCGCGCACCGGTCGGCTGGGCGTAGCGCGCCTTGTTGTCGTCCATCTCCTCGGTGCGCCCCTGCCAGACCACACCCTTGATGTCCGACACGAAGATGTTCTCGCGGCGCAGCCCGAGCTCGACCAGGAGGTCGAGACAGGCCAGTGCCGCAGCACCCGCCCCCGAGCAGACGAGCTTGACGTCGGCGAACGCCTTGCCGACGACGCGCAGCCCGTTGAGCACCGCGGCGCCGACGATGATCGCCGTGCCGTGCTGGTCGTCGTGGAACACGGGGATCTTCATCCGCTCGCGGCACTTGCGCTCGATGTAGAAGCACTCCGGCGCCTTGATGTCCTCGAGGTTGATGCCGCCGAACGTGGGCTCGAGGGCGCAGATCATGTCCACCAGCTTGTCGGGGTCGCGCTCGGCCAGCTCGATGTCGAAGCAGTCGAGGCCGGCGAACTTCTTGAACAGGACCGCCTTGCCCTCCATCACCGGCTTGGCCGCGAGCGGGCCGATCTGGCCAAGGCCCAGCACGGCCGTTCCGTTGGTGACCACGCCCACGAGGTTGCCGCGCGCGGTCAGGGACGACACTTCGCGCGGTTCGCGGACGATCTCCTCGCAGGCGGCCGCCACGCCGGGGGAATACGCGAGCGCCAGATCGCGCTGGTTGGTGAGCTGCTTGGTCGGCAGCAGGGCGATCTTGCCCGCAGGAAGACGACGATGGTAGGCGAGCGCATCGTCGCGGATGCTGGTGTCCTGGTCGGCCATGACGGGCACTCCGGTATCGGTTGGCATTGCGAGGGCGAATCATACCGCCGCGGCCCGAGCCGGCCCCGGCGCCGGATGCCGGGCCCGCGCCGCGAGCGCCTGGCGCCGCTATAATGCGCGGGCGCAACCGGCTCTGCCGGGAAGCCCTTCCTCTTCCCCTTCATGCCCATCGTCCCGCTGTTCTGGATCGTCGCCCTGTTGCTCGTCGCCGCGGTGCTGGCTGCCATCGTGTGGCCGCTGCTGCGCGCAGGCGTCGGCGATCGCGGCGGCGGCGAGGCGAATGCGACCACCTCGGTGTACCGCGACCAGAAGCGTCAGCTCGAGGACGAGTATGCGGCGGGGGCGATCAGTGCCGAGGAGCGCGATGCCGCGATCGACGA
>JBLMVY010000225.1:0-10125 GCA_050256935.1 Candidatus Levyibacteriota bacterium
TCCCTGACGTGCGGATCGGCGAGCGACACGTTCATCTTCACGCCGTCGGACTGCTTGGCGACGTAGGCCGTCAGCGCCTCGAGGTCCGAGCGGTGGCGGTTGCCGTTGCCGAAGGTCTGCCTGGTCGCCTCGGCCTGGGTGTAGCCCTGCTGGTTGACCATGCACCAGACGAGCCGCGTCTCGAGATCCATCACGCGGCTGGCGTCGGGGAACCAGCGCGGCAGCTGCGCATACGCGCCCTTGACCACGCCGGGGCCGAGGCCCAGGTCACAGGCCTCGAACGAGACCTTCTTCGGCCCGCGGGGCTGCTTCCACATTTCCTCGCCGCGGGCGACCCACAGGTCGGCCGGATTGCCTTCCGAAAGATCCTCCCGGTATTTCGCGCTCGCGTTCTCGAGCGTCGTCTGCGCAACGGCAGAACCGGCAAGCGTGGCGACGCCGATCGCGGCTGCCGCCACGATCAGGCTGAGACTGCGGATGCTTGGCATCGAACCCTCCTCCAGGGAATTCCACCGCTAGATCCACTGCGTTGCGGCGCCCGCCATGGGGTCGCCGCGTCTGCGTCTGGCGCGCAGTCGGGGCGCAGTCAGGCAATGACCGCCGTATCGGTGCGGGAGTCGTTGTGATTGTCGACCCAGGTGATCGTGACCTTGTCGCCCTTGGCACCGCCCTTGAACTTGAAGGACATGAACGGATTCTTGGAGACCGCCGTTCCCCACTGCGCGCTCAGCACCACCTTGTCGTTGTGCGTGACCTTGACCGTCTGGATCCACCAGGCCGGGATGATCTTGCCGGCCTTGTCCTTGACGAGCCCGGTGTCCATCTCGTGGCTCATCAGCACCTTCACTTCGGTCGAATCGCCGACGAGATTCGCCCTGATTTTCATCGGATCTGCCATCGAATCCTCCTCAAGCCGCCGGCATCGCAGTGCCGGATCGGCGCGTTGAACCTGGGACCTGGCGACGGCCCGGACGCCGGGCGGTCGCAGCGCCTCGGCGGTCAGCCGCCGCAGCCACCCAGCGTGACCTTGATTTCCTTGGACGTCACGAAGAACTTGTCGCCGGCCTTGACCAGCGCATAGACGTTCGAGGTCTCGCGCATCTTGACCCGCGTCGCGATCGTGGGCTCGGTGCCCGCGGGAAGATCGAAGCGCGCGGCGAGCGTGAACGGGTTCTTCTCGACCAGGATGGCGATCGACTCGGTGTTGGGCAGCTTGCTCGTCACCCCGATCGGGACCACCGCGCCGTTCTCGGCGATGTCCGGCGTCGAGAAGAAGGCCACGTCGGTGCTGGTGACGGGCTTGCCGGCCCCCAGCGCCTTGAGGGTATCGTCCATCGTGTGGGCGTCGAACTCGGCCTTGCTCCACCCCGGCGCGTCCGCCCATGCGGAGGGGACCCACCCTGCGGCCGCGAGCAGCGCCAGGAACGTCGCGCCGCCGCTGGCCTTCAACATCTGCCTGCGATCTGCATTCATCGGAAATCTCCGGAATCGGATTCGGTCGGACGAATGAAACCACAGCGCGCCGACGCCGTGCAAGTGCGGCGATGTACCCCCACCCGTATGCCGCGGTGCAGCATGACGCGGGCCCGGCCCGGCCGCCGGGACTTCCGGGTCAGTGGACAGTGGCGCTGGTCAGGAGCTGGACGACCCGGCCGGTCGCGAGGCGATAGACGCCGTCGTCGATGCGCTCGGCGCCCTCGAGGTCGGCCTGGGTGAAGGCGAGCTCGGTGTCGCCGCAGCGCAGCTCGAGCAGGATGTCGTCGGCGACCGTGTGCTCGTCGGGCTCGCGCAGGTACTCGGTCTCGAACACGATGCCGTCGATGACCACGTAGTCGGCGCCGTGCATCGCGTCGGGCAGCTTGAGGGTCATGATCCGCACCGGTCCCGGGTGGCGGGCCGCAGGCTGCGGCCCCGATGCTCCGAAGATGCGGCCGGCGGTGCCGGCGTTCAAGCCGGGCGCGGTCAGCGCAGCAGCGCCTGGACGAAATTGGGCAGCGCCAGCGCCGCCCGGTAGGTCTCGCCGTTCAGGTACTGCAGGTCGCGGATGCGGCGCTGCGAGATCCGCAGGTCGATCGACATCGCCGACTGCTCGCGCGGATCGAGATGCGGCGAGCAGCAGGCCATCATCCACAGGCCGCCGTACAGCGGGATCGACGTCAGGTAGGGCGTCACCCGCGCGAAAGCCCGGCGCAGCTCGCGCACCGCGTCCCTGACGCGCTCGCCGTGGGCGAGCGGGCTCGCGATGTGCAGGGTCATCGCGCCGGAGGTGGTCAGGCGCCTGGCGCAGGCACGGTAGAAATCGAGCGTGTAGAGCGCAGTCGACGGTCCGCCCGGATCGGTGAGGTCGAGGACGATCAGGTCGTAGTCGTCGGAGGTCTGCTGGACGTAGCGGAATCCGTCCTCGATGCGCAGCGTGACGCGCGGATCGTCGAACGCCCCGCGGTGCACCTGCTGCAGGTAGCGGCGCGAGATGTCGACGACGCTCGCGTCGATTTCCGCGACCGTCACCGAGCGCATCGACGGGTACTTGAGGAGCTCCTCGGTCGAGCCGCCGTCGCCGCCGCCGATGACCAGCGCCCGCTCGGGCCCCGGATGCGCGAGCCCCGCGATGTGGACGAGGTTCTCGTGATAGAAGAACTCGTCCTTCTCCGAGGTCATGAAATGGCCGTCGAGCCGGAACAGCTTGCCGAAAGGCACGGTGTCGTGGACTTCGACCGACTGGTACGGTGAGCGGAAGGCCTCGAGCTGCCTGGCGGACCGGATGAACGATCCCCAGTCGCTGGTCAGGTATTCGGTCATGACGCCCGGCGCGAGATCGCCGGGCGGAATTTCGTCACTCATCCTTGCCGCCGCGGTGGATGGCCTGGAAGCGCTTGCGGCGCGGCTTGAGCGCCGCCTCGAGGGCCGCGAACACGCGCTCGGCCTTCGCCGTGTTGTCGGTGGTGTAGTTGCACACGTAGACGTCGACGGTGACGAAGCCGGCCTCGGGCCAGGTGTGGATGGCGAGGTGCGACTCGGCGAGCAGCACCATCCCGGTGACGCCCTGCGGCGCGAACTGGTGGAAGCGGTCGCCGACGATGGTCAGACCGGCCTCGTCGACGGCGGCGATGCACAGCTCGCGCAACGGCTCGGTCCGGGTGAGCGCCGGGATGTCGGCGGGGCATCCGTACCATTCACCCAGCAGATGGATACCGTCCATGGCTCGTTCCTCCAGGAGTTGCTCCCCCCACGGCGCCTGCCGGATCCCGGAGCATGAACATTGCGAACCCGTCGATCTTGCCGACCCGAACCCTGCAAGCCAGCCGATCGACGGGGACCGCGATGCGGCCGGAAACGTCGTCCGGCCGGCGTAAACGCGTAAGTATGGCACAATGTGCGACTTTCGCGACAGTTTTCAATCCGTTTCCTTCGCGACGCCGCGACTCCGCGAGCGAACGCACTCCGCCTTTCCACGATGCCCGACACCGCCGCAGCATTGCAAAACACCGTAAACGACGTCACTGACGTGCGCGATGCCGATCTCGCCAATTCGATCCGGGCACTGGCGATGGACGCCGTCGAAGCCGCGAAGTCGGGCCACCCCGGCATGCCGATGGGCATGGCGGAGATCGCCGTGGCGCTGTGGACGCGGCACCTCAAGCACAACCCCGCCAATGCGCACTGGGCCGACCGCGACCGTTTCGTGCTCTCGAACGGCCATGGATCGATGCTGCAGTACGCCTTGCTGCACCTGACCGGCTACGACCTGCCGATGTCGGAATTGCGCAGCTTCCGGCAGCTGCACTCGAAGACGCCCGGCCATCCTGAAGTCGGCGCGACACCCGGTGTCGAGACGACGACCGGGCCGCTGGGCCAGGGGCTCGCCAACGCCGTCGGCATGGCGCTCGCCGAGCGCCTGCTCGCCGAGACGTTCAACCGGCCCGGGCACCCGATCGTCGATCACCGGACCTACGCGTTCGTCGGCGACGGCTGCCTGATGGACGGGATCTCGCACGAGGCCTGCTCGCTCGCCGGCACGCTGCGGCTTTCCAAGCTGATCGTCCTCTACGACGACAACGGCATCTCGATCGACGGGTCGACCAGAGGCTGGTTCACCGACGACACGCCGCGCCGCTTCGAGGCCTACGGCTGGAACGTCATCGCGCAGGTCGACGGGCACGATGTCGAGGCGGTCAGCGCGGCGATCGCCCGGGCGAAGGCGCAGCACGAGCGGCCGACGCTGATCTGCTGCAAGACGGTGATCGGCAAGGGCTCGTCCGGCAAGGCCGGGAGCGCCGACGCGCACGGATCGGCGCTCGGCGCCGCCGAAGTCGCGGCGACGCGCGCGGCCCTCGGCTGGCGCCTGCCGCCCTTCGAGATCCCGCAGGCGATCTACGACGCATGGGATGCGCGCCGCCGCGGCGCCGCGGCCGAACGCGACTGGTCGGCGCGCTTCGCGCGCTACGCGGCCGAGCATCCCGAGCTCGCCGCGGAGTTCACGCGGCGCATGGACGCCCGGCTGCCGGCAGGCTTCGCCGCGACCGGCGACGCGCTGCTGCGCGCACAGACCGCAAAGGCCGCGTCGATCGCCACGCGCAAGGCCTCGCAGCAGGCGATCGAGGCCTTCGCCGGCATCCTTCCCGAGATGCTGGGCGGCGCCGCGGACCTGACCGGCTCGGTGTTCACCGACTGGTCGGGAAGCGTCCCGGTGAGCGCCACGCACACCGGCAACTACGTGAACTACGGCGTGCGCGAGTTCGCGATGGCGGCGATCGCCAACGGCGTCGCGCTGCACCGCGGCTTCATCCCCTACGCGGGGACCTTCCTCACGTTCTCCGACTACATGCGCAACGCCATCCGCATGGCGGCGCTGATGAAGGCGGGAACGATCTTCGTGTTCACGCACGACTCGATCGGGCTGGGCGAGGACGGGCCGACGCACCAGCCGATCGAGCAGGCGGCGAGCCTTCGGCTGGTCCCGCAGCTCGACGTCTGGCGCCCCTGCGACACCGTCGAGACCGCCGTGGCGTGGTCGATGGCGCTCGAGCGGCGTGACGGTCCCACCGCGATGCTCTTCTCGCGCCAGAACGTCGCGCACAGCGCCCGCGACGACGCCGCGATCGCGGGCATCCGCCGCGGCGGCTACGTGCTCGCGGACTTCGGGACAGGTGCCGCAAGCCGGCGCGCGGTGATCATCGCCACCGGCTCGGAGGTTCCGCTGGCCCTCGCGGTGCGCGAGCGCCTGGCCGCCGAGGGCGTCGCGGTGCGCGTCGTCTCGATGCCCTGCACGCAGCTCTTCGACCGCCAGGACGACACCTGGCGGCGCGGCGTCCTGCCTCCCGGCATCGCCCGCATCGCCGTCGAGGCGGGCTCGACCGGCGGCTGGCATCGCTACGTCGGCGCCGCCGACGACCCCGCGGCCGCCATCGTCGGCATCGACCGCTATGGCGAGTCGGCGCCCGCTGGCGTGCTGTTCGAGCATTTCGGCTTCACCGTCGACCACCTCGCGTCGGTCGTGCGGCAGACCGTCGGCCACGGCGCGCGGCCATGACCATCGCGATCCGCCCGGCGAGCGCCCGCGACGCGGCGGCGATCGCGCGGGTGCGGATCGACAGCTGGCGCGCGACCTACCGCGGCCTCATCCCCGATGCCTACCTGGCGGAGATGAAGGAGGAGGACAGCACGGCGCTCTGGGAGCGCGTGCTGACCGCCGGCCCGAACACGACCAGCGTCTTCGTCGCCGAGAACGACGGCGAGGTGATCGGCTTCGCCGCGGGCACCATGCTGGGCGAGCCCCGCTACGAGATGAACGCCGAGCTGACCGCCGTCTACCTGCGTCCGGCGTTCCAGCACGCCGGCGTGGGCCGGCGCCTGGTGCGCGAGGTCGCGCAGGCCCAGCGCGCGCACGGCGCGACCGGGCTCATCGTCTGGGTGATCGCCGGCAACAAGCGCGGCCGCGGCTTCTACGAGGCCCTCGGCGGCGAGCTCCTGGTCGAGCAGCCGTTCCAGTGGGACGGCATGGACCTGGTCGAAGCCGCCTACGGCTTTTCCGACATCGATGCGTTGGTCGCGGCCTGCGGCGCTCCGCCGGCCACCGACGCGACGCTCCACTGACGCGCCCGCGACGGCATCGCACGGAGCGCCATCCCCAACCCCGACTTCACCACCTCCGGAGAAGACCCATGACCATCAAAGTCGCCATCAACGGCTACGGCCGCATCGGCCGCAACATCCTCCGCGCGCACTACGAGGACGGCAGGAAGCACGACCTCGCGATCGTCGCCATCAACGACCTGGGCAGCCCGGAGACCAACGCCCACCTGACGCGCTACGACACCGTGCACGGCAAGTTCCCGGGCGAGGTCAGCGTCGACGGCGACGCGATGGTCGTCAACGGCGACCGCATCCGCGTGCTCGCCCAGCGCGACCCGGCCCAGCTTCCCTGGAGCTCGCTGGGCGTCGACGTCGTCCTCGAATGCACGGGTTTCTTCACCTCCAAGGCCAAGGCGTCGGCGCACCTCGCGGGGGGTGCGAAGAAGGTGATCATCTCGGCGCCGGGCGGCAAGGACGTCGACGCCACGATCGTCTATGGCGTCAACCACCAGACGCTGAAGGCGTCGCATACCGTCGTCTCCAACGCCTCGTGCACGACCAACTGCCTCGCGCCGCTGGTGATGCCGCTGCACCAGAAGATCGGCATCGAAAACGGCCTGATGACGACCGTGCACAGCTACACCAACGACCAGGTGCTGACCGACGTCTACCACGAGGACCTGCGCCGTGCCCGCTCGGCGACGATGAGCATGATCCCGACCAAGACCGGCGCCGCGGCGGCGGTCGGCCTGGTGCTGCCCGAGCTCAACGGCAGGCTCGACGGCTATGCGATCCGCGTGCCCACGATCAACGTGTCGATCGTCGACCTGTCGTTCATCGCCAGCCGCGACACCAGCGTCGACGAGGTCAATGCGATCATGAAGGCGGCCTCGGAGTCCGGCCCGCTGTCGGGCGGCATCCTGCGCTACAACGCCGCGCCGCTCGTCTCGGTCGACTTCAACCACGATCCGGCGTCGTCGACGTTCGATTCCACGCTGACCAAGGTGTCGGGACGGCTGGTCAAGGTCTCGAGCTGGTACGACAACGAATGGGGCTTCAGCAACCGGATGCTCGACGCGACCGTCGCGCTGATGGCGGCGAAGTGACGCCATGAGCTTCAGACGGCTCTCCGACATCGACGTGCGCGGCAAGCGCGTGCTGGTGCGCGCCGACCTCAACGTCCCGCAGGACGACGCCGGCGCGATCACCGACGACACCCGCATCCGCGCCTCGGTGCCCGGCATCCGCGATGCGCTCTCCCGCGGGGCGGCCGTCATGGTCACCTCGCACCTCGGCCGGCCCACGGAAGGCGAGTGGAAGGCCGGGGATTCGCTGGCGCCGATCGCCAGGCGCCTCGCCGAACTCCTCGGCCGCGACGTCCCGCTGGTGCGCGACTGGGTCGACGGCGGGCCCTGGCACGATGCGCTGAAGTCCGGCGATCTCGTCCTGCTCGAGAATTGCCGGATGAACAAGGGCGAGAAGAAGGACGACGACGCGCTGGCCCGGAAGATGGCCGCGCTTTGCGACGTCTACGTCAACGACGCCTTCGGCACCGCGCATCGCGCCGAGGCGACCACCCACGGCGTCGCCCGCCATGCGCCGGTCGCCTGCGCGGGACCGCTGATGGCCGCCGAGCTCGACGCGCTGACGCGCGCGCTGGCGGCGCCGGCGCGGCCGCTGGTGGCGATCGTCGCCGGATCGAAGGTGTCGACCAAGCTCACCATCCTGCGCGCGCTCGCCGCGAGGGTCGACACCCTGATCGTCGGCGGCGGCATCGCCAACACCTTCATCCTGGCCGGCGGCGGACGCATCGGGAAATCGCTCGCCGAGCCCGACCTGGTCGGCGAAGCGCAGGCGATCCTGGCGCAGTTCCCGGGCAAGGTCCCGATCCCGGTCGACGTCGTCTGCGCCAAGTCCTTCGCCGCCGATGCGGCGCCTGCGGTCAAGGCCGTGGCCGACGTCGCCGACGACGACCTGATCCTCGACATCGGCCCGCGCAGCGCCGAGATGCTGGCCGGCATCGTGGCCAAGGCCGGGACCATCGTCTGGAATGGCCCGGTGGGCGTGTTCGAGTTCGACGCGTTCGCGGGCGGCACCCGGGCGCTCGCCCATGCCATCGCCGCGTCCCCGGCGTTCTCCATCGCCGGCGGCGGCGACACCATCGCGGCGATCAACAAGTTCGGCGTCGCGGAGCGCATCGGCTACATCTCGACTGCGGGCGGGGCGTTCCTCGAGTTCCTCGAGGGCAAGACGCTGCCCGCCGTCGCGATCCTCGAGCAGCGCGCGGCGAGCTGACCGATGCCCCGCTCCACCCGGATCGTCGCCACCCTGGGTCCCGCCTGCAGCAAGCCCGACGTGCTGCAGCGGATGCTCGCCGCGGGCGTGGACGTCGTGCGGCTCAATTTCTCGCACGGTCACGCCGACGATCACGTCGAGCGTGCACGGCTGGTGCGCGAGGCCGCCCGCGCCCAGGGGCGCGAGGTCGCCGTGATGGCCGACCTGCAGGGCCCCAAGATCCGCATCGGCAAGTTCGCCAACGGCAAGGTGGACCTCGTCGCCGGATCGCGCTTCGTCCTCGACGCCGAGTGCGACGTCGGCGACGCCGGACGGGTCGGGCTCGACTACCGCGAGCTCGTCAACGACGTCGGGCCCGGCGCGATCCTGCTGCTCGACGACGGACTGATCCGGCTCGAGGTCGAATCCGTCGAGGGTCCTCGCATCGTCACGCGCGTCGTCGTCGGCGGCAAGCTGTCCAACAACAAGGGCATCAATCGCCTGGGCGGCGGGCTCACCGCGCCGGCGCTGACCGCCAAGGACATGGCCGACATCCAGACGGCGGCGAAGCTCGAGGCCGACTATCTCGCCGTCTCCTTTCCCAAGAGCAGGGAAGACATGTACATGGCGCGCCAGCTGATGCGCGCCGCCGGCGGGCACGCGATGCTCATCGCCAAGATCGAGCGCGCCGAGGCGATCCCGGCGCTCGAGGAGATCATCGAGGCGTCCGACGGCATCATGGTCGCGCGCGGCGATCTCGCGATCGAGGTCGGCAACGCGGCGGTCCCCGGGCTGCAGAAGCGCATGCTGCAGGCGGCGCGCGAGCACAACAAGCTGTCGATCACCGCGACGCAGATGATGGAGTCGATGATCCACAATCCGGTGCCCACCCGCGCCGAGGTGTCGGATGTCGCCAACGCGGTGCTCGACGGCACCGACGCCGTGATGCTCTCGGCCGAGACCGCCGCCGGCCAATATCCGGTCGAGACCGTCGAGACCATGGCGCAGGTCTGCGTCGAAGCGGAGAAGTCGTACGGGGTCGAGCTCGATCGCGATTTCCTGGACCGCAGGTTCACCCGCATCGACCAGTCGATCGCGATGGCGACGCTGTTCACCGCCTTCCACCTCAAGGTCAAGGCCGTCGCGTCGCTGACCGACAGTGGCTCGACGCCGCTGTGGATGTCGCGTCACAACTGCGGCTGCCCGATCTTCGCGCTCACCCCGAACGTCGAGACCCAGCGCCGGATGGCGCTGATGCGCAACGTCACCTCGCTCCATCTCGAGCAGACCGGCAGCCGCGACGAGGTGCTGCGCGCAGCCGAAGACCTGCTGCTCTCGCACGGGCACGTGCAGCAAGGCGATCTGATCGTGCTCACGGTCGGCGAGCCGATGGGCAAGTCGGGCGGCACCAACACCATGAAGATAGTGCGAGTCGGGGAGCACCGCTCCTGACTCGCACTATCTCGGCGTTCGCTAACCTGAGCGTCAGCGAAGGTTAAGCGAGCAGCGCGAGCGGCGAACGCTCAGATTGTCAGGGTCGCTCGCAGCGCTCGGCGGATCCCCGCGACACGGGCGCGGGATGCCCCCCTGCAGGTAGAATCCCCCATCGACCGACACTCCACGGAGGATCCATGCCCCTCGTCTCGATGCGCCAACTCCTCGATCACGCCGCCGAGCACGGCTACGGCCTTCCCGCGTTCAACGTCAACAACCTCGAGCAGGTCCAGGCGATCATGTCCGCCGCCGCGGAGACGAACAGCCCGGTGATCATGCAGGCGT
>JBLMVY010000226.1:0-14551 GCA_050256935.1 Candidatus Levyibacteriota bacterium
CCGCAGCGGCGAGCGCGATGAACGCATTGAGCTCCCGATGCGCGCGCGCGCGGGCGAGCGCCGCGAGCGCATCGGCAGCCGCCCCGCCCGGACTTGCGCGGTGGCGGCGCGCGATCGCCGCGATGCCCGGCGTGTCGTCGCCGATCTCCGTGCCACCCGGGCGCACCGGCGAGGGCACCGGCGCCAGGTATCCGGCATCGGGCCGCGCCGTCAGCGTCTCGAGGATGCGCAACTCGGGCAGGTTGATGGCGAGGCGATCGAGCCATGCCTGGCGGCGTTCGGCGTAGGGGTATCCCTCGACGCGCGCGATCGCGTCGACGGCATCGGCAAGGCGTTGGTAGAGGTCGTCGTTCATGTCGGGGGAGGGCGCAGGCCCGAAGGCGTTTGGTGGGACAATGCCGGCTGCGCGACCGCGTCGTCAGGCGCCGCGCATGGGGCGCGACGCGTGCCGGGGAGACGGCGGCAGGTTCGTCATCGTACATGCCCGTCCGCTGCGGGCGGGAATCCGAAGGAGACCGAGATGAACGAAGAAACCCTGAACCTCAGCATCCGCAAGTTCCTCAAGATGGTCGGCGTCAGCTCGCAGCGCGAGATCGAGCAGGCGGTCGCCAAGGCGATCGCGTCCGGGGCGATCGCGGGCAAGGAGACGTTCCCCGCCCGGGTGACGCTGGAGATTGCCGGACTCAAGCTCGCCGCGAAGTTCGACGGCGACATCCGGCTGGAATGAGCCGGCCCGCCGCGGAGATCCGTCCTTGCCCATCGTCAAGACGCTGCACATCGTGTTCATGGTCTCGTGGTTCGCGGGGCTGTTCTACCTGCCCCGGCTGTTCGTCTACCACGCGATGGCGCCTTCCGACGACCGCATCGGCATCGAGCGCCTCAAGACGATGGAGCGCAAGCTCTACTACGGCATCATGACGCCGGCCGCGGTGCTGACGATCGCCTTCGGGCTGTGGCTGTGGCTGGGCTACGGGTTCAGCGGCGGATGGCTGCACGCCAAGCTGGCGCTGGTGCTGGTGCTCGTCGCGTTCCACGCGTATCTCGGCCGGCTGATGCGCGAGTTCGCGCAGGACCGCAACCGGCACGGACACGTCTTCTACCGCTGGATCAACGAGATCCCGGCGCTGCCATTGCTGGTCGCGATCGTGTGGCTGGTGGTCGCCAAGCCGTTCTGACGCCCGCGCGCCATGCCGCCACCGGATCGCGAGCGGAGCCGATGCCGGCCCGCGGGCCCGCCGTGAGCGAGCGTTTCTTCGCCTCCTGTCCCCGCGGCCTCGAGGCGGCGCTGGTCGCGGAACTCGCCGCGCTGGGCGCGACCGAGGTCGCGGCCGTCGGTGGTGGCGTCGGATTCGCGGGCGAGCTGGCACTCGCCTGCCGCGCGAATCTCGAGTCGCGGCTCGCGAGCCGCATCCTGTGGCGCGTCGGGGCGGCGCCGTACCGCGACGAGGGGGATCTGTACGCCGCCGTGCACGCGATCGACTGGACCCGGCATTTCCGGCCGGACCGGACGCTGCGCGTCGACGTCGCTGCGACGCGTTCGCCGCTCGCGAGCCTCGAATTCGCCACGCTTCGAGTCAAGGACGCCGTCTGCGACCGCTTCCGCGCCGAGCGGGGGATCCGCCCGTCGATCGACAAGCGCGCGCCCGACGTCCGCGTCCACGTGCACCTGACCGAGCGCGACGCCACGATCTACCTCGACACCTCGGGCGAGGCGCTGTTCAAGCGCGGCTATCGCCGCGACAGCGAGGAGGCGCCGCTGCGCGAGAACCTGGCCGCAGGGCTGCTCGCCCTCGCGCACTGGACTCCCGATCGCGTGCTGCTCGATCCGATGTGCGGCAGCGGCACGATCGCCACCGAGGCGGCGCTGATCGCCGCCGACCGCGCCCCGGGGCTCGCGCGCAGCTTCGGCTTCCAGAAGCTGCTCTGGTACGACGGGCCCGCCTGGCAGCGGATGAAGCAGGCGGCGCGCGACCGCGTCCGGAATCCGCCGGTGCCGGTGTCGATCTTCGCCAGCGACCTGTCGCCGCAGGCGGTCGCCAAGACCGGCGCCAACCTCGCGGCCGCCGGGGTCGCGGGCTTCGTGCAGGTCGAGCGCGCCGACGTGCTGACACGTGCGGCACCCGCAGCCCATGGCCTGCTGCTGTCCAACCCGCCCTATGGCGTGCGGCTCGATGACTCACGCAGGCTCGCCGAGTTCTATCCGCGCCTGGGCGACGCGCTGAAGAAGGGCTACAGCGGGTGGACCGCATGCCTGTTCACCGGCGACCTGCGCCTCGCCAAGCTGATCGGCCTCAAGCCCGACAGGCGCACCCCGCTGTGGAACGGCGCGCTGGAATGCCGGCTGTTCGCGTTTCGCATCGTCGCCGGGTCGATGCGCGGCCGCGAGCCCGCCTGACCGCGCGGCGCGGGTCGCCGCCGTCCGCATCGCGGCGGCCCATGCGGGATCCGATGCTAGAATCGGCCGTCGATTCCGTTCCCCGAGACACCCGCCATGCCGATGCTTCCCGCGCGCAACTACGTTTCGGATCACACCAGGTTCATGCGCGAGCTCCTCGCATCGAAGCCGCAGCTCGAAGGCGAGCAGCGCGCGGGTCGCTCGATCTGGTGGGACAAGCTGCCGGCGGACCTCAAGCTGCGCCGCGAGATGGACGAGGGCTGCGTGCCGCAGAAACCCTACGTCTATTCCACCGACGAGCGCTGAGGATCCGCCCCCGCCCGCGGGTCGCGACGCGCTTCCGGGGCCGGCCGCCGGCGGGCGATCAGCGCCTGCGCATCATCACGAGATCGTGATGCAGGATGTATCCCGGCAGGATATGCAGGATGTCGAACCCGCGGCTCCAGACCCTGCGCACGTAGTCCGCATCGTGCAGCACGTTGACGTACTCGCCGCCGTGGTCGGCATGGCCGTCGAGCTGGGAATTGGCCCCGTTGAACACGATGCCGGAGCGCCGCACTTCGTCGACCCGCCGCCGGTGCTCGGCCGGCGACAGGCGCGAGAAGTCGATCGCGGCCCTGCCGTGGATGGTCACCGCCACGATCGCGCCGCTCGCCGCGATGCGGGCGAGCTCCTCGAGCCAGCGCAGCTGCATCGGTTCCCGCAGGTGCGTGAACACCGAGATCCCGTAGATCGCGTCGAAGCTCGCGTCGGGAAACGGGAGCGGCGGCGCGATCGCGCAATGGACGAACCGCCCGGGCAGGTGCGCCGCGCACCAGGCGACGTTGTCGGCGTCGATGTCGCAGCCGGTCAGCGCCTGGGCGCGCGACGCGGGGAAATGGCGCGCGACGCGTCCGCAGCCGACACCCCAGTCCAGGACCCGGCCGAAATCGGCGAGATGCCGCCCGGTGACGGCCACCATCGCGCGATCGATCCGGTGATAGTCGGTCGCGCCCGAGATCAGGAACCCGTCGCCGTCCCGATTGCCGATCACGCGAAAGCGCCGCGCCTCGTCGGGCAGGTCGGTGTGCAGCGCCGGGTCGGGCTTGAACCACGAGTCGCGCCCGCGCTCGACCCCGGGCGTGTCGGCGACATTGCGACGGATCTCCAGGACGCCGCCCGGGTAGGGCTGCGCGAGATCGGCGATCGTTGCCTCGAACCCGCACATCGCCGCGCCCTCGCGCATCCAGAACACGTCGCCGACATCGGGCCGCGGCAGCGGATAGCGAATGGCGTCGAAGCGCCTGCCGTTGATGCTGAACCAGCCCTCGGCGGGCTCGGCTGCGCCGGGAACGGGCATCGACCAGCCTTCCGCGGTCAGGCGTGATCCCGCAACCGAGATCCGGTCGACGTACCATGGCTCGGCCACCAGCCTGCGCTCGGTGGCGGCCGGCGGCGCCGCAGCGTCCTGGGGCGGAGGCGGCGACGGTGCGATCGCCACGGGCTGCATCCCTGGCGTGCGCCTGCGCAGCCAGCGCGTGAAGCGGCCGACGGGGTCTGCGCGCATGGTGTTCGATGCCTGGAAGAGACCGTGGAGAAAGCGCGCATCCGGGTCGATGCGCCGGGACGATTCTACGTCAGCGACCGCGGCCCCGGCGCCGACGACTCTCGGCTGGGTCGACGAGCCCGCGGCGCAGGGCATCGTCGGAAGCCGGGCGCGCATCTGCGGATGGGCGCTCGATTCCCTGGGGATCGAGGCGGTCGAGATCCGCTACGGCGGTGCACGGCATCGCGCGCGATTCGGACTCCCGCGTCACGACGTCGCGGAGGTCTATCCAGGCTATCCGGACGGCGGATCCTGCGGATTCGAATTCGAAGGCCCGCTCGCGCAACGCGATGGGTCCGCCGTGGAGGCGCGCTCCAGGCTGGACGTCGTCGCGATCGCCAGGGACGGCCGCGAGACGCCGATAGGCTCGCGCAGCGTGATCGCCGCCGAGGCCCTCGCGACCTGGCGCGATTTCGAGGCTTGCGCCGCCGACGGACCCGGCGGCGCGCGTCCTTTCTTCCTGCTGCCTGCACTGTCCGGCGTTCCCGGCCGGAGCGCCGAAGGGCTGGCCACCCGCTATACCCCCTACCTGTCGTCGACGACGCGCATCGGCATGCGCGTCCCCATCCTCTATCTGCGCACGACCCGCGGCGCCGACGGCGATTACGCGTTCGATCCGGAATTCGACACGACGCGAAGGCACGGCGCACGCGCGGTCGCCGACGACTCGCTTTCCGCCCTGCTCGCCGACGCCGTCGGGCGCGGCCTGCCGGTGCTGGTCACGCTCAACGGCGGCATCTGGGCCGACGCCTCGGGCACGGTGCCGCAATGGGACCTCAACGACCGACTCGAGGAAGACGTCGCGAACTGCCAGTGGAACGAACTCGACCAGGTGATGCCGGACGACTGGCTGAAGCACCTTCCGGGCTCGCAGGAGGCACCCGAGCTCTCGCGCGCCCTGACGCTCAACGTCTATGCGGCAACGGTGCGCCGGTACAAGAAGCGCAACCTCCAGCAGGCGGCCGCGTGCCTCGTGACGTTCATGCGCGGGCACCCGGACCTGTTCGTCGGCGTGAACCTCGATCCCGACGTCTACATCAATCCGTTCTTCTCCGAAGCCCAGTGGTACGACTACAACCCGGGTACGCTCAGGCAGTTCCGCCACTGGCTCGCAGGCACCGGCCCGTATGCAGGCGCCGGCGAGCCGGGCGTCCCCGATCTGTCGTCGTATCGCCGCGCACGGCCGCTTGCGCTGGCGCAGGCGAGCGCCCTCGCCGGGCGCAGCTTCGCCGACTGGAACGAGGTCGATGCGCCGCGCAGCTTCTCGCGCGATCCCGCAGGCCCGTACTGGCAGGACCCCTGGGTGCACGAATGGGAGATGTTCCGCCGGCACCTGGTGACGCTCCACTACGACGAGCTGGCGCAGTGGCTGATCGATGCCGGCATCCCGGGAGCCCGGATCTGGTCGTCGCAGGGCTTGATGGCGCCCTCCACAGGCTGCATGCCCCTGGCGCTCCGGGAGTCGAGCCCGGTCAGGAACTACGACTCCGGCGGCGTATCGATCGAAGGCAGCAAGCCGCGCAACGCGCATCTGGGTGGAATCGTCTACGGGCCCGCGGCGACCAACGACATGCCGATGGACAACGGGAGATCGCTCTATGCGACCCTGGCGGACATCGATCCGGGTTTCGCCATCGTCGAGTTCAACACCGCGGACCTGCGCGACCTGCGCAGGCATCCCGACCATGGCGACGGTTACCGGGCGCTGCGCGACCTGTGGAACGCCGGTGCGAGCTTCGTCTCCCCGATGGCGTGGAACGGCTCGAACGGGCTCGCGCAGGATGATCCCGGCTATGCACCGCATACCGCCTGGCGCAACACCCCGCTGGAGGACGCCGCCATCGACTTCCTGCTGGCCCGCGCCGGTTTGCCGCGCCCCTCGCTGCTGTGGACGTTCGGCAGCCAGCACCACGCGGACGACGACGGATGGACCGCGGCCGCCGGTTCGCTCGCCGTTGGTCGAGGGCGCCTCGAGCTCGCGCCGGACGCGAACAACCGCGTGACGCTGGAGTCGCCGGCCGACCTGCGGATCGATGCGCAGCGGATGGCGACGGTCGTCGCCGGGTTGCCGGTCGATGCGGAGGTGGTCGAGATCCGCGTGCTGCTGCGGCAGCGCGCGGACGACCCGTGGACGCCGGCGGCGACGGCGCGCGGCGAAGCGCTCTTGCGCTGCAGCGCCGGAATCGCGGTCGCGGCGCGCTTCGCCGGGTTGCCGGCGCGCATCGACCGCCTGAGGATCGAGATCACCTTCGCAGATCGGCGCAGCGTGCCGCTGTCGCGGATCGCCGTCGTCGCCGGGGAACCCGAACCTCAGCGATCGTCGGTCTTGTACTCGACGTAGGTGCGGTCGCGAAGCTGGCGAACGAACTCTTCCCACTGCTCGTCGCTCTTGCGCTGGCGTATCGCCTGGCGCGCCTGCTCGCGTTCGCGCTCCTTGGTGATGTCCTGCTTGCGGCGGCCGAGCACCTCGATCAGGTGCCATCCGAAGGGTGAGCGTACCGGCTCGGAAATCTCGCCGATCTTGAGCTTGTCCATCGCGTGCTCGAAATCGGGCACCGTGTCGCCCGGCGAGAGCCAGCCGAGATCGCCGCCCTTGGCCGCCGAGGCGTCCTCGGAATTCGCGCGCGCGACGTCCTCGAACTTCGCGCCGCCGAGGATGCGATCGCGCAGGCGCTCGATCCTGGCCTTGGCATCGGCCTCGGAGGTCGACTCGTTGACCTTGATCAGGATGTGCCGCGCGTGCGTCTGGTCGACGATCGTCGGCTGGTTGCGGTCGCGGACCTCGAGGAGCTTGACGATGTGGAAACCGGCAGGGCTGCGCAGGATCCCGGACACCTCCCCGGGCTTGAGCGTGCGCACGACGCTGGCGAACACCGTGGGCAGCCTCGCGCTGGAGCGCCAGCCGAGATCGCCCCCCGACGAGGCGTCGGGCGAAGCGGAGAAGGTCGCCGCGACCTCGCCGAAGCTCTTCCCCGCCTTGATCTCCGACATCGCGTCCTCGGCGCGCTTGCGGCTCGCCTCGACGGCGGCGGGCGTGGCCTGCTCGGGGACCGTGATGTAGATGTGCGCAAGGTGGTATTCGCTGTCGCCGCCTGCCTGCGACGCGATGGTCGCGAGGTAGTTGTCGACTTCGGCGTCGGTCACCATCACCTTGCTGTCGACCTCGCGCTCGCGCACCCGCTGGACGATGATCTGCCGCCGCAGGTTCTCGCGGTAGTCCGCATACGGGATGTGCTCGTTCTCGAGTACCTTGCGGAACTGCTCGGGAGAGAGCTTGTTCTCCTCGGCAACGCGCAGGATCGTCCTCTCGACCGTCGTGTCGTCGACGCGGATTCCGGACTCCTTCGCGTACTGGAGCAGCGCCCGCTCGACGATCAGGCGCTGGAGCACCTGCTTGTCCAGCACGTCGTCGGGTGGCGGCGTGATGTTCGAGGCCTTGAGCTGGCGCAGGAAGACGCGTCGTTCCTCGTTCAGGTCCCAGCGGGTGATCGCCTCGTCGTTGACGACGACGATCACGCGGTCGAGCGGGACGACCGCCGGGCCCGCGCCCTGGCCCGGCGCCGCGGGGGCCTGCGCGGTTGCGCCGCCGGCGATGAACGCGAGCAGCAGGCCAAGCAAGGCGAACCAGGGACGGCAACGGGCCATCGGATCACTCCTGAGGATCTAGAATTCGGGAAGCGGCGCGAGGCCGCGATCGCGCGACGGGGCCTCGTTGGTCGGCGTGTAGCCCGGCACGCTGCGGCGCAGGAGCTCGAGCGGGCTGGTGCCGACGCGCGCGAGGCCGTTCAACTCGAGCTGCACGAACACCGACGTCGTCGCCTGCTGCGTCGTCGTCGTCAGCCGCTGGCCCACGACGCGCAGCACCCAGCAGTCGCGATTGTACTCGATGCCCGCGACCGCCTCCAGCGTCTTGCTGTCGGCCAGCGAGTAGTTCCAGCGCCCGACCACCGTCCAGTTGTCGGCGACCGGCCACTGGCCGGACAGGTCGATCTGCTTGATCTCCCCGAGCCCGCTGGTGGGGTCGGACGTCGCGCGCGTATAGCGCCAGGTGGCGTTGAACACGTGCCCGATCGAGGGGGTATACCGGAATCCGGCGTCCAGGCGCTCGACCTGCTGTCCGTCGAAGTTGTACTGCAGCAGGCTCGCCAGCGACCAGGCATCCGACAGGCGCCCTTCCGCGGAGGCGAGGAAATCCGAGGTCGACGCCGAGCGCAGCGGCTCGTTCAGGCTGACGCGCTGGTCCTCGAAGTAGAAGCGCTGGCCCACCGCGAGGCGCAGCCGCTCGCCGCCGGTGACGCCGTCGAGGAGCCGCGACGTCAATGCCAGCGTCAGCTGGTTGGCGTCGCCGATGCGGTCGTTTCCGATATAGCGGTTGTCGGAGAACAGCTGGGAGAAATTGAAGTCGTCGAGGGCCGTGTCGAACACCGGCGCGCTGTCCTGCTTGCGATAGGGAACGTAGACGTAATAGGCGCGGGGCTCGAGCGTCTGCGTCAGCGGCGCTCCGCCGACGGCGAGGTCGCGCTCGAACACCAGACCGCTGTCGATGCTGGTGATCGGGATCGCGTAGCTCAGATGCCGCTCCGGCGACGCCGGCGTCGGGTTGTCGAGGGAATAGTCGCGCAGGTGCAGCCCGGCGCGAGCAGTGAAGAACCACGCGGGCCCCTGCCGGCTCCAGGCGACGGTCGGATAGAGGACAAAGCGGTCGCCGGTCGGCGCCAGCGCCGGCTGCGCGAAGCGCGCGTACTCGCCGATCCCGCTCCAGGTGAGCCCGAGCCACTCGGTGTCGCGCAGCGAGCCCAGGACCTGCGGCAGGCGGTTGTAGGGCGGCGTCACCGGCGGCGCGTTGGGATCCTGCAGCGTCTGGAAGCTCTGGGCGCGTGCAAGCAGCGACCACGGGCCGCTCGTCGCCAGCAGGCCGCCGTCGCGCGGCAGCGACTTCTGCGAGGTGATCGAGACACGGTCGGCGAAGTCCGCGAAGTAGGTGTCGTCCGAGACCCTGTTCAGGTTCCAGAATCCGGCGAGCCATGGCGAGAACTGCGTGTTGTCCGTCCACGCCAGCGCGTAGCGGTCGTGCCCGTTCACGCGATCGTTCGGCAGGTACTCGGCATTCATCTCCCCCGTCGACGTGCCGAGCGGGGCACTCGAATCCCCGAGCAGGTAGCGGAACTGCGCGCCGAGCATCAGGCCGCGCTTGGTCATCAGGCGCGGCGTCAGCGTCGCGTCGTAGTTCGGGGCGAGGTTCAGGTAATAGGGGGCGGCGATCTCGAAACCGCGCACCCCGGTCGAGCCCAGCGTCGGCGTCAGGAAGCCGGACTTGCGCTCGCTCGACAGCGGGAACTCGAGCCAGGGCGCGTAGAGCACCGGCACGTCGAGGAAGTGCACCGACGCCCCGTGCGCGGTGCCGACCTTGCGCAGGTTGTCGACCTCGATCTCGCTGCCGCGCAGGTACCAATCCGGGTTCGGCGCAATGCACGTCGTGTAGCTGGCGTCGGTCGCGTCGTAGCGATCGGGGCCGAGGAAGCGGATCTCGGCCGCCTCGCCGCGCGCATTCGCCTCGGAGACGAAATAGCTCGGGGACTTGAAGAAACCGGTCTGGGTGTCGCGCCGATACTGCAGCTCCGGGCCGCTGATCCAGTCGAGGCCTCGCCGCAGCAGCACGTTTCCTTCGCCGAATATCGTCTGATCGTCGACCGAGTACGACAGCCGGTCGGCGAGCACAGTTTCATTGCGGGTGCGCAATTCGACGTGGCCCGAGGCGGTCAGCCGATGGTTGTCGCCCTCCAGCCGGTCGGCGCGCAGGAACAGCGCACCCTGGACCGTACCGGGAGCAGCCGCACCTGCCGCGGTGCCCGCCGGCGCCTTCGCCGGCGGCTCGGGCGCCGCGATCTCGGGCGCGGCCTTGAGTGCCAACTCCTGGGCCGACGGCGCCCGCAATGCACCGGACACGGCGAGCAGAACGGCCCAGGCGGCAATCCGGCCGGCGTGAAGCTTCATTGAAGGGAACGAAAGCGAGGCGGTTTGCTAGAATCCGCGCATTCTAGCCCGGCGTTGCGCCGTCCGTCCGCGCCGCAATGCGCCGCTACCACGCCGGACGCCGACCCCCGACCTGCGATGCTCTCTCACTCGACCGCGGACCCGCGGCTTGACGAGCTTTGCCATTGGCTCGCCTCGGAGCCGCGCCTGCGCGATTTCGCGATCGCTCCGGCGTCCTCCGACGCGAGCTTCCGCCGCTATTTCCGCGCCACGCTCGCAGCACCCTCGGCTCTCGCACCGGGCGAGACGACGCTGATCGCGATGGACGCGCCGCCGGCGCAGGAGGACTGCCGCCCCTTCGTGCATGTCGCAGGACTGCTGCGGGAGGCCGGCGTGAATGCGCCGCGCGTGCTCGCTGCCGATCTCGACCGCGGATTCCTGCTGCTGAGCGACCTCGGGACGACCACCTACGCGTCGGCGCTCGACGACGCCAGCGCCAACGCACTCTACCTCGACGCGATCGACGCGCTGGTCCTGTGGCAGCGCGCGACGCGCGACCACGAGCTCCCCTCCTACGACGATGCGCTGCTGCGGCGCGAGCTCATGCTGTTCCCGGAGTGGTACGTCGCCCGCCATCTCGGGCATACGCTGTCGGCCGCCGAGCACGCGGTGCTGGAAGCGACCTTCGGCGCGCTGATCGCGAACAACCTGGCGCAGCCGCGCGTCTACGTGCACCGCGACTACCATTCGCGCAACCTGATGGTGTGCACGCCCAATCCCGGCGTCCTCGATTTCCAGGACGCCGTTCACGGCCCGATCACCTACGACCTGGTCTCGCTGCTGCGCGATGCCTACGTCGAATGGGACGAGGAGCGCGAGCTCGACTGGGCGATCCGCTACTGGGAGCGTGCGCGCAAGGCAGGGCTGCCGGTGGCGGAGGGGTTCGCGCAGTTCTGGCGCGACTACGAGTGGATGGGCGTGCAGCGTCAGCTCAAGGTCCTCGGCATCTTCGCGCGCCTCAAGCACCGCGACGGCAAGGATCGCTACCTGGCCGACATGCCGCGGGTCCTGCGCTACCTGCGGCGCGCCTGCGGACGCTACCGGGAATTCGATCCCCTGTCCCGCCTCCTGGATACGCTCGAAGACCGCGCGCCCGGCTTCGCGTATTCGTTCTGACGCGACCCGGCCCGTCCGATCGATGACCAGCGCGATGATCCTGGCGGCCGGCCGCGGCGAGCGCATGCGCCCGCTCACCGACGACACCCCCAAGCCCCTGCTCGCTGCCGGCGGCAAGCCGCTGATCGTCTGGCAGATCGAGGCGCTCGCCCGCGCCGGGTTCGCCGACATCGTCATCAACGTCGCGCATCGCGGCGACCTGCTGATGGCCGCCCTGGGGAATGGCGCGGCCCTGGGGGTGCGCATACGCTGGTCGCCCGAGGATGAGCCCCTCGAGACCGCGGGCGGCGTCGCGACCGCGCTTCCGCTGCTCGCCCCGGGGCCGATGCTCGTCGTCTCGGGCGACATCTGGACCTCGTTCGACTATGCGTCGCTCGCCCCGCGCATCGACGCCATGGCGAGCGATCCCGCCGCCGCGCGCGCGCACATGGTGATGGTCCCCAACCCGCCCTATCATCCCGACGGCGACTTCGTGCTGCAGCGCGGTCGGCTGACGCTCGCCGCGACCCCGCGCCTGACCTTCGGCAACATCGGAATCTACGACAGCGCGCTGTTCGCCGGGCTGCCGCGCCGCGTCAAGCTGAAGATGCTGCCGCTCTATCGCGACTGGATCGGCCGCGGCATCGTGTCGGGGGAGCGCTACGACGGCCCCTGGGCCAACGTCGGCACCCCCGACGACCTGCGCGCCCTGGACGCGACGCTCGCGGCAGCCCGCGCGGCCCCGGCGCGCGCAGGCACGTGAATTGCACATGACTGCCGCGAGCCGGCAGTCGCCCCCACCGAACCACCGATGACCACGAACAACCCCCTGCTCGATTTCTCCGGCCTGCCCCGGTTCGACCTGATCGAGGCCGCCCACGTCGGTCCGGCGATCGACGCGCTGCTCGCGCAGGCGCGCGCCGCCTTCGACGCCGTGGCTGCCGACACCGGCGCCGCGACCTGGGACTCGGTCGTGGCGCCCACCGAGGTCGCGCTCGACCACCTCGACCGCGCGTGGGGCGCGGTCGGGCACCTCAACGCCGTGGTCAGCACGCCGGGAATCCGCGACGCCTACAACGCCAGCCTGCCCAGGATCACCGCCTTCTACGCCGACGTCGCGCAGAACGCGAGGCTGTTCGACCGCTATCGCGCGCTCGCGCGAGGGCCGTCCTACGCGGCGCTCGATCCCGCGCGGCGCAAGGTGGTCGACAACGCGCTGCGCGATTTCCGGCTCGGCGGCGCCGAGCTTGGCGACGCCGACAAGGCCCGGCTCAAGGCGGTGCAGGAGGAGCTCGCGATGCTGTCGGCGAAGTTCGACGACAACGTTCTCGACGCCGAGAACGCCTGGTCGCACTACGTCGACGACGAGCGCGCGCTGTCGGGCGTCCCGGCCGACGTGATCGCAGCCGCCCGCGCCGAGGCCAGCGCCGAGGGACGCGACGGATTCAAGCTGACCCTGCGCTCGCCCTGCTACGTCCCCGTGATGCAATACGCCGACGACCGCTCGCTGCGCGCGCTGATGCACCGCGCCGCGACGACGATCGCCTCCGATCTCGGTGCGTCGCCCGACTGGGACAACACCGGCGTGATCGAGCGGATCCTCGAGTTGCGCCGCGAGGAGGCGCGGCTGCTCGGCTATGCGAACTACGCGGCGCTGTCGCTCGTCCCCAAGATGGCGCAGACACCCGACGAGGTCCTCGCTTTCCTGCGCAGCCTCGCCTCGCGCGCCAGGCCCTGCGCACAGCGGGAATTCGCCGAGCTCCGCGAATTCGCCGGAACCGAGCTCGGCATCGACGACCTCGCCGCATGGGATGTCGCATGGGCCTCCGAGAAGCTCAAGACGCGCCGCTACGCGTTTTCGGAGCAGGAGCTCCGGGAGTACTTCCCCGAGGAGCGTGCGCTCGCGGGCCTGTTCCGCGTCGTCGAGACGATCTACGGCGTGCGCTTCCGCGCGGGCAGCGCAGCGGTGTGGCATCCGTCGGTGCGCTTCTACGAGATCCACGACGCGCAGGGCGTCCTGATCGGGCAGTTCTATCTCGATCTCCATGCGCGCGAGGGCAAGCAGAGCGGCGCGTGGATGGACGACGCGATCAATCGCCGCCACACGGCGGAGCGGCTGCAGCATCCGGTGGCGTTCCTCACCTGCAACTTCCCCGGACCGGTGGGCGACCGGCCCGCCCACCTGACCCATCGCGAGCTGATCACGCTGTTCCACGAGTTCGGCCACGGCATGCACCAGCTGCTGACGCGCGTCGACGTCGCGGGCGTGTCGGGGCTGCAGGGCGTCGAGTGGGACGCCGTCGAGCTCCCCAGCCAGCTGATGGAGAACTACTGCTGGGAGTGGGGCGTGCTGTCGTCGATGACGGCGCACGCGACCACCGGCGAGCCGCTGCCGCGTGCGCTGTACGACCGCATGCTGGCCGCACGCAATTTCGAAAGCGGCATGGCGATGGTGCGACAGCTGGAGTTCGCGCTGTTCGACATGCTGCTGCACAGCGCCTACGAACCCGGCGGCGGCGCCTATGCGAGCCCCCGGTCGGTCCTTGAGGCGGTGCGCGCCGAGACGGCCGTCGTGCCGCGTCCCGCCTACGACCGCTTCATGCATGCGTTCGGCCACATCTTCGCCGGCGGTTATGGCGCCGGCTATTACAGCTACCTGTGGTCCGAAGTGCTGTCGGCCGACGCCTACAGCCTGTTCGAGGAGCGCGGCGTCCTGTCGCCCGAAGTCGGTGCGCGCTTTCGCGACGAGGTGCTCGCGCGCGGCGGGACGCGGCCGGCGCTCGAATCCTTCGTCGCGTTCCGCGGCCGGCCCCCGCAGCTCGATGCGCTTCTGCGCCATAATGGCATGGTCGCGTGCGAGACGAATTGACCCATCACCGGGAGGACTCGCCATGAAACCCATTCGCGCCGCCGTGGCGTTGCTGTGCACCGCGCTGGGCCTCGCCGCGCCGGCGTGGGGGCAGACGCTCTACCGCTACGTCGGCGCCGACGGCCATGTCGTCTATTCCGACCAGCCGCCGCCGCAGGGTGCGAAGGACGTGCAGGCGAAGCAATTGCAGGGAAACGTCATCCAGACCGACAAGACCCTGCTCGCGACCCGCCAGGCGATGCAGGGGTTCCCGGTCACGCTCTACACGTTCGACTGCGGCGACGTCTGCCGCGACGCGCAGGCGCTGCTGGCGCAGCGCGGCGTGCCCCATGCGACCGTCGACGTCTCGACCCCCGAAGGCGGCACCCGGCTGAAGGCCCTGACCGGCGGGCAGTCCGCACCCGTGCTGCAGGTCGGCGACAAGCTGATGGCGGTCGGCTACAACGAATCGCGCTGGCAGGCCCTGCTCGACCAGGCAGGCTATCCGAAGAGCGCGCCGCCGCTGCCCGCCGCCGCGGATGCCGCGGCCGGGGCGGCGGGAGGCGTTCCCGCTGCCGCGCCGTCGCCGGCGCCA